>CAMATH010000102.1 GCA_945860955.1 Planctomicrobium piriforme | reverse complement strand
GATCTTTGGACCAGCCCTGGGTTATGTGTTAATCGAAGCGGTTGTAAGCCACGGCAATGAGGGCCGCAACACGCTGTTTAACTCCCCCATGGTGCAATTCCTTCAGCAGATCGGGGTGATCGACCATCCAGAGCAGTTGATGTTTCCCTTCTTCGCTCCCGTTCAAATACTCAGTCCCAACGTCTGGGGAAAGTCACCCAACTACTGGATGACGTCGCTGCGAACTGTTCCGATATTGCTGTGGTGCTGGGGCTTTATGTACCTCGCCAATCGGTTTGTCGTCAGTCGGGCATTTGTCGGCCCATTCAATCCGCTGCTCGCGTTCCTGCGGAAAATCGACGGTTTGTTCCAGCGTTTGAACCAGAATCGCCTGACGCGGGGTGTCGTTCTGGTGGCGGACAAATCGCGGCTGCCAGAAGAGCGTCCGATCGCCTGGCGGGAGACGACCAAACGCTCGTTCGGTCGCACCCGGTATCTGGCGCGATTGTTTCTGGTTCTCGAATCGCTGGTTCTCGCGCTCCTGTTCTTAAACGCGATCATCAGTGGCGATGTTTACCTGCCGGCACCGGCCATCACCTCCGTTCTTGCCTGGCTGCTGCTGGCGCTGCTCGTCACCGTCGCCTCCGCGAGTCTGTTTTCGGGGGAACGAACACACCAGACGCTGGACGTGTTGTGCGTGACCCCGTATTCCAGCTCCGAGATCATCCGGCAGAAATTCACTGGCGTGAGCCGGCTGATTCTGGTGCTGTCGGCTCCCCTGCTGACCATCATTGTGTTCGAGACGTTCTGGCGAGGGCAGTTTTGGGGACATGACGAACCGTGGTCGAGTTCGCGGGTCGACCCGCCGCTCTTTTTCGTTTCCAGTCTGCTGACGCTGCTGATCTATCCTCGGGCGATCGCCTGGCTGACCTGTCTGATTGGCCTGGTGACCCGCACCCAGGTCCGCGCGATCATGACGTCTCTGATCGTCATCGTCGGGTGGTGCGCCGCTCCCTGGCTGTTCCTCCTCGCGCCGATGATCGCCGTGAATCCCAACATCGAGCGGACTCCGTTGATCTTCCTCAATCTGCTCAGCCCCGTCTCGATGCTGGTCTATACGCAAAACGACATGGTCCACCAGTATTTCGGCTCTCCATGGACAGCCGTCGCGCTCAATACGGTGTTCATGGGGTCGGTCTGGCTGGCCTGTCGCACCGTGTGCCTCACAAGGGCGGCCCGATTGCTGGGGCGGAGTGAAACCTTCAACGAGACTCCCCCCCAATCCTCCGACATGGCCAATCCCTCGCCGCCCCGAGATTCCACAACTCCCGTGATTCAGTCCGCCTGAACTGGATTTGCACGGCCAGGTCCCCTACAAGAAACATGTCATCTTTCGAGGCCCCGGCTGTCATGTTCGCAAATCGCGTTTCCCCCCCCTGCCCCACCACGCCGCTCCGCCGAAAACTGCGATGGCTCGGGTTCGCCCTCGCATTGGTTACGGGCCTCATTTTCCAAAATCGCGCCTTCGCCTCTCTCAAGGTCGAACAGACACGCTGGGGGTTTGATGGCAAGTGCGTTCAGGAACGGTTCAATCTCCTCTCGGTGCGGATTGTCAATCCCGGAACCGAGTCATTCGATGGCGAACTTGTGCTGCGTAAACATCGCGGCGGAGGGGGGCGTCTCGACGCGGTCGACGCACCCGTCATCGAACCGTTGTACCTCGCTCCAGGAGCGGGTCGCTGGGTCCAGTTCTATGCCTATGTTGACCGCCCGACGTTTGAGATCTGGAGTCTGTCGTGGGGCAAAGGTGCGAAAAACGAAGCGCAACTTCCCCAGCAGTCCACCACCGGCGAAAACGCCGCCGTGGTGCTTGACGACTCGGGAGCTTTGGGGGCCCTGCGGGTCGGCGCACGCATTTTTCCCGAAGAGATCTTCCCCGCCCGTGTCACCGCGTGCGACGCCCTGAAGTCTGTCGTCCTCGATCATGAACCGCGCTGGAACGACGTTCAGCAGCAGACATTTCTCGACTGGGTGCGTCTTGGGGGTGAAGCGCACATCTTCCAGGACGCGACCCGCAAATTCCCGAAGTTCACCGGCCCGCTCGATATTCTAAACGACGACGCCCCCCGGCGGCGGTTCGGCGCGGGGCTGATTTTTCACCATGACCTGACAGTCAACACACTGGATGAGAAGACTTTTCGCCGGGTCGTTCTCCGCACGTCACCCCTCGACGATGACGAGGCGGGGGCGCTCGACGGCGCTCAGGCGATTCCCGAGATGCCCCAGGCCAATGCCCGCTTCTTCAACGACACCGAGATCGAGGGAGACAGCAGCCTATTGCGACAACTCAAAGGACTGACGCGAGCCGAACACAACTGGGTTCTCATCCACCTGCTGTCGCTGGTCTATCTGCTGCTCGTGTTTCCCGGATGCTGGAAGTTGGGGCAAGAGCGCGTCGGAGATTACCGTCTGGTGTTTGGGTCACTGTTGGGAACGGTCGGCCTTTTCAGCCTCGCGTTTCTCTACATCGGCAGCCGGGGTGCCGGCGAAGCGACCGCGATCGACACCCTGGTTGTCGCGCGTCCGATTGATGACAAACGCTTCGATGTCACAGGCTGGTCGAACGGGTTCGTTGTCGCGGGGGGGGATTATCTCTTCACGCACGAGGGACTAGGGCGCATCTACTCGACCGGTCAGACCGAGGAAGACGTGCGGGGAGTCATTCGAAACGGGGCCGATGCCGGCCTGACCACCGACATGCCCCCGTTTTCGGCTCGCACACTGCTCCATCGCGCCGTCGTGGCCGCCCCTCCGATTCAGCTCAAAGTGGCTGGAATCGGTCGTGGTGTCGAGTCCCGCAATGTGGACTACATCAAGGGAAAAGTACTGGCCACAAAAACCGAGTCGGTCGAGGTGTTGCAAAGTCTGCGGATCACGGCGACCGGCGCGGGACTTCCGAAGCGCATCCACCGGACCGCGGCGGTTTATGGTCGGTATTTCTATCCTTTGGTTGTGAAGTCCGGAGCCAATGCCGACGAGATCGTGTTGGAAATGCCGGCCCCAGGAGGCCAGTCGATCGCCGCGTTGATGCATGTCGACCAGGGAACCTTCGCGATGCAACCGTGGGGTTACGAGCAGCCCCGCGATCGCAAGTCGATGTTCGATTCGATGTTTGAACGCGGAACCCAGCGATCGCTGGGACTCTTGATGGCGAGTGACGCCGTCCGTTTCGAACTTCCGACCGACCGCGTGCGGGTTCTGATTTATTGTGATCTGCCGAAGGAGTTTCAGTTGAAGTCAGACCAGTTCGGCAGTCAGTACGGCCGCTGCATGTATTCCCTGGACCTCCTGTTGGGAGATGCGAAATGAGTCAGTCCGCTTTACCCGCGGCGGTCGAAGTGGTGAATCTGAGCCACGCGTTCGGTTCGCGCTGGGCGGTCCGTAACGCCAGCTTCCGCGTCCCCGCAGGTTCACTCCACGGCTTTGTCGGCCCCAACGGAGCGGGAAAAACAACGACACTGAAAGCCATTTGCACGCTGTTGCAGCCGCATTCCGGGGTGGTGCGGGTGTTTGGTCTCGACGTGGTCGCCCAGGCGCACGAGGTCCGCCGGCGGCTGGGGTTCATGCCCGACCATTTCAGCATGTACCGTCGTATGACCGTGTTTGAGTACCTGGACTTTTTCGCCGCCGCCTACGGAATTCCGATGGCGCAGCGCGACAAAGTGATTGGAGACGTGCTGACAATCACAGACATGGATGGTCGGCGGAACGATCTGGTCGGCGGGCTGTCGCGGGGAATGCAGCAGCGGGTCGCCCTGTCGCGGGTGCTGGTGAGCGATCCTGAACTGCTGCTGCTCGACGAGCCCGCCAGCGGATTGGACCCGCGAGCCCGCATCGAGCTGATGGAGATCCTGCGGGAATTGCAGCGGATGGGGAAGACGATTTTTATCAGTTCGCACATTCTCTCGGAACTCGCCGAGCTGTGCGACAGCGTGACAATCATCGACGGCGGAAAGATTAAGTACAGCGGTTCGATCAACGGCCTTCTCAAGACGACAACCGAAAATCAGGCGTTTCGCATTGGGGTGGGGGCGGGGGAACCGGACCATTCCGAGAAACTCGCCGGTCTGCCTGGGGTGTTGCGCGCCGAACGGGTCGAAGGGACCGACGAATACCGGGTCGAGATGGAGCATCGTCACGGGGCGTCGAACATCCTGCTCAAGGCGATGATGGACCTGGGGGCGATTGTGCATTCGTTCGGCGAGGACCGCCGGCATCTGAACGACGCGTTCATGGACCTGACGAAAGGGGGATTGAACTGATGCTGACCGGCACGCTGGCGCTGCTGCACCGGGCGTTGCGTCTGGACGCGCGGCTCCTTACGACGCATCTGTTTCGACTCGGTTTCGTCGTCTTGGTCTATTTCAGCCTGGTCCATGCGCAGATCCAAAGCCTGGGTCTGGCGGGGGCGCCGGGGCTGAAGCTCTTCAGTTCGATGATGTACCTCAACCTGGGTTTGATCGTCCTGTCGGGGGTCAGCTTCTTCGCGACCGCGATCACCGAGGAAAAGGAAGAAGAGACGCTGGGGCTATTGCGGATGGCGGGCCTCAACCCGCTGGCCCTGTTGCTGGGCAAGTCGACCAGCCGGCTGATCGGCACGCTGCTGCTCCTGGCGGTGCAGATTCCGTTCATTCTGCTGGCGGTGACGCTGGGGGGGGCGACGATCGTGCAGATTCTCGCCGGCTACTGCACTCTGGCGTCGTTTCTGATCCTCACCGCGAACATGGGGTTGTTCGCTTCGGTCGCCTGTCGCCGGGGGGGGACCGCGTCGGCGGTGACCGTGGCGCTCTTCGTCCTCTATTTTCTGGGTGGCCCCCTGTTCCGCGTGATCGGTCCGGCCCTCACCACGTCGGGCTGGCTGCGCGGAAACTGGGTCTCGTGGTTCAACTCCTTCAGCGACGGTGTCGTCGAGGGCTCCGCGTACACCCAACTGGATCACATTCTCTCGACCGGATTCAATGGGCCGATTCTCGGCTGGCAAGTCACGAGCAACCTCGGCGTCGCGTTCGCCTTTTTCCTGCTCTCGTGGGTCAGCTTCAACTACTACACGCATCCGAAACGGCAGCCGGTTGCGACGCGCGACGTCGCCACACGACTCGCCCGTGGTCTGGGACTCCGTCGCCCGCGGCCCCGGTTCAACGCGATCATGTGGAAGGAATTCCACTTCATCACCGGCGGAACGCATTTTCTCCTGATCCGGTTTCTCGTGTACGGCGCGCTCGTGGGTGGAACCTACTCTCTGCTAATGCAATTCGGCGGCGCGAAACGTGACGAGGCAGGGCAAATCGTCGTCTGTATTATGCTCGGCCTGCTCGTGATCGAGGCGTGTCTTTACGCGTCCCGTTTGCTGCACGACGAATGGCGGGAACATACGCTCCCCATGCTGATGATGCTCCCGATTCCCGTACATCAGATCCTGGCGGCGAAGCTGCTGGGCTGTATTCCCGCGCTGCTCCCCGGACTGGCGTGGCTCGTCATCAGCCTGCTGCTCTGGAATGAAGGTCAGGACCATCTGGCCAACATGCTGCTGCTTCCCAGTTACTGGTTTGGCGGGCTGGTGTTTCTGCTGCTGTTGACACTGACCCTGTTCTTTTCGCTTGTGGTGCGTTGGGGGGCGTTGCCGCTGTCGATTGCCGTCATGCTCGGGGCGGCGTTTTTTGGTTCCTGCTGCTTTGTGCCGGCCTATTCCCTCACGCAAACCGCCTCCGATTCCGCCGCCAGCCGGGAGGCGGCGTTCCTGGTCATTGACGCGATTGTGGTGATCCTGATCGCGGGTCTACAGTTCGATATCCACCGCCGACTTGAGATCGCCGGCTCGCAATAGGCTGGCAGAGACCGGCGATCACTGCAATAATCGGATGCACACCTGTTTGCGCGTTCGACAGTGACTTCCCGACGGCTGACCGCGAGAGTTCCGCCATGCCCCAGAATCTTCCTCCGTTCCCCGCGCGATCCCTGCCCCCCTGCGGACAGACCCGTCGGGAGTTCCTCTGGGAAACCGGGATGGGCTTCACCGGGACGGCGCTCGCGGGCCTGTTGGCGGCGGATGGTTTCTTCACCCCGAAAACGCTCGCGGGTGAGGTGGGTGCCCCGTCCCTTTCCCCCCGGCAGCCCCACTTTCCCGCCCGGGCGAAGTCGGTCATTTTTCTCTTCATGTACGGCGGGGTCAGCCAGGTCGATACGTTCGATCCCAAGCCCGAGTTGACCCGGCTGCACGGGCATCCGATTCCCAATCTCGATTCCGACCCGCTGTTCAAGGTCCGAAATCCCGGGACGCTGCTGGGGAGTACCCGCAAGTTCACACCGTCGGGACAGTCGGGAGTTCCTGTTTGCGACATGTTTCCGCACGTCGCCGGCTGCATCGACGACATCGCCGTCATCCGGTCGATGTACGCTGACAGCTTCGCGCACGGCGGCGGACTGTTGCAGATGAACACCGGATTCCTCCGGCAGGGATTTCCGAGTGTCGGTTCGTGGCTGACCTATGGCCTGGGGAGCGAAAACCAGAATCTGCCGGGCTACGTGGTGCTGCTCGACCATCGCGGCGGCCCGATCGCGGGGCCACCCAACTGGGGCAGCGGCTTCATGCCAGCGAGTTTTCAGGGAACTCAGTTTCGCACCAGCGGTCCACCGATCATCGATCTGGCCCCCCCCGAGGGAATGTCCGCCGCGCGGCAGCGCGAGCAGCTCGACCTTTTGGGAACATTGAACCGCAAACACGCCCAAGCGCGTCCTTCTGAATCCGAACTGCAGGCCCGCATCGGCACGTACGAACTGGCGTTCCGGATGCAGAGCGAAGCCCCGGAGGCGGTCGATCTCACGCAGGAGTCGGACGCGACTCAAAAACTGTATGGCCTGGATGACCCCTCCACCGAGAAATTCGCCCGCCGGTGCCTGACGGCACGCCGATTGGTCGAGCGGGGAGTGCGGTTTGTGCAGGTCTATTCGGGGGGTGGCCACAGCGAAACCACGTGGGACGCGCACGGCGACGTCGACAAGAACCACGAACTGCACTGCAAAGAGACCGACAAGCCAATCGCCGGCCTGATTCGCGACCTGGCGACCCGGGGCCTGCTCGACGAAACGCTGATTGTCTGGACGGGAGAATTCGGCCGAACCCCAACGGCCCAGAACGGCAAAGGCCGCGATCACAGCCCGCGCGGTTTCTCGGCGTGGATGGCGGGGGGGGGTGTCAAGGGGGGGCAGACGATCGGCGCGACCGACGACTTCGGCTTCGCCGCCGTCGACAACAAAGTCCACATCCACGACCTGCACGCGACCATTCTGCACCTGATGGGAATCGACCACACGCTGCTCACCTATTTCCATTCGGGCCGCGACTATCGCCTGACCGATGTTGAAGGGCGCGTGGTGCGGGAAGTCGTGGCATAGCGTCGCATGGTGCGAGGGCAGCCACAGTAGACTCCACAAGTTGCAAACCGCAGGCTTGACATCCACTTCAGAATCCCCGCTATTCGTTCGATTCGAATTGAGACACGGATGAAATCTGGCGTCGCAACCTTTCCCTGGCGCGCATCCCACGACTAAAATTGGGCACCCCAGGTAGACACCCCCTTCGACACACCCGAGAGTCCGCGTCATGCTGAAACGAGTTGTTCTGTTCGTGGGATTGTCCGCCTGTCTGGCGGGCGAAAGTGACCTGCTTCAGGCGGCGGATGTCGCTCCGCTGCTGAAGACAATTCGGGCGGTCTCCTCGGAAGGCAAGGGAAACCGCGAGGCGGCGCAGGCGTTTCAACAACTGGCAAAGTCCGGCCCCGAGACGCTCCCCACTCTCCTGGCTGGACTGGATGGTGCCAACCCCCTGGCGGCGAACTATCTGCGGAATGCGATCGAAGCGATCAGTGACCGGGCGATCTCTCAGAAGGGGAAACTCCCCGTCAAAGAGATCGAAGCCTACCTCGCCGACACCAAGCATGATTCCCGGGCGCGCCGGCTGGCATTTGAACTGTTAGTCGCCAATGACCCCGCGAATCGCGATCGACTGATACCGGGAATGTTGAACGACCCCAGTGTCGAACTCCGTCGGGAAGCCGTGGCTCGGGTCATCAGTCAGGGGAACGACGAGTTTGACGCCGACAAAAAAGACGTGGCAACAGCGACGTACCGCAAGGCGATGGCCGCCTCGCGCGACGATGACCAGGTCAAGCTGCTCAAGCAGAAACTCGAAGAGCTGGGCGAAAAAGTTGATCTGCCCACGCACTTCGGCTTCCTGATGACGTGGCGACTGATCGCCCCGTTCGACAACACGGCGGGGAAGGGTTTCAACGTCGAATACCCACCGGAAAAGGAGTTGGACTACACCAAGGAATACGAGGGCAAGGGGGGAGAGTCGGCGAAGTGGGCAGTTCACACGACTGAGGACGAATACGGGATCGTCGACATCGCCAAAGCGCTCTCACCATTCAAGGGGGCCGTGTCCTACGCGGCGGCGGAATTTGAGAGTGACAAAGACCAGCCGATCGACATTCGACTGGGGACACCCAATTCCTGGAAAGTGTGGCTGAACGGCAAACTCTTGTTCGCCCGCGAGGAATACCATCGGGGAATGAGCCTCGATCAGTACAAGATGCGCGGCACTTTGAAGAAGGGCAAAAACACGATCCTGATCAAGGTGTGTCAGAACGAACAGACCGACAGTTGGGCACAGCGCTGGCAGATTCAGTTGCGGGTGTGTGATCCCACCGGAACCGCGATTCTCTCCGCCGATCGCGCGTCGAAGTCGTCGGCGGCCGGCGCGGGGGGGGATTGAGTTCACCGCTCCTCTTCGACGACGATTCCACCTGTTTTCCCCCTGATCCATTTTTCGCCCAGACCGAGTCACCCCCATGCGATTCCAACGCGGCGTATTGTTTGCGTTTTTGATTCTCGTGACGCAGATGGGAGCCGACTGGCCCCAGTTTCGAGGTGCTGATACGACCGGCGTGTCGGCCGACAAGCTTCCCACCCGGCTCGCCGAGTCGATCCGCTGGACGGTCGACCTTCCTGGCCGGGGTTTGTCGGGGCCGATCGTGGTCGGGAACCAGGTCGTGCTGACGGCGAGCAGCGGTTTCTCGCAAGATCGGCTGCATGTCCTCAGTTTCGACGCGAAGAGCGGCAAGCTCCAGTGGGAGCGGCAGTTCTGGGCGACAGGTCGCACGCTGTGCCACGAAAAGATGTGCAACGCGACCCCCACCAGCGCGAGTGACGGGAAGCGGATTTTCTCCTTCTTCTCGAGCAACGATCTCATTTGCCTGGACCTCAAGGGAAATCTGTTGTGGTACCGTGGCTTGACTCACGACTACCAGAACGCCAGCAACAGTCTGGGAATGTCGTCTTCGCCGGTGGTGGTGGGAGACACGCTGGTGGTGCAGGTCGAGAACGACAGCGAATCGCTCGCGGTCGGAATCGACGTCGAGACGGGCGAGAACCGCTGGAAACTCGATCGCCCGATCGCCGCAAACTGGACGTCGCCACTGGTGATGACCGGAGCTAACCCCGCCGACTCGGTGGTGGTGTTGCAGTCGAGCAAAGGCTTGCAGGCGGTTGAACCACACAGCGGAAAGACCAAGTGGACCTACGACAAGGGATGTTCGACGATTCCGTCGGCGACGGTTGCCAACGGTGTGGTGTATGTCCCGTCGAATGGTCTGACGGCGCTGGATCTGCGGACCAAAGAGGGGGGACCGGTGGAAGTTTGGAATTCGGGAAAACTCGGTCCCTCGACTCCCAGCCCGATTGCGATCGCTGACAAGGTGTACACGGTCGGTGGCGCGGGAGTCCTGTCGGCTGCGGATGCGAAAGATGGAAAAAGCTTGTGGCAGCTTCGCTTGCAGGTCAAACTGGAAGACCGGACCAGCGGCGGGCAGTTCAGCGCGACCCCGGTCGCCGCCGACGGTCACATTTATCTCTTCAATGAAGAAGGGGTCGGACTGGTGATCAATACGGCGGGTGAAAAGGGAGAGGTGGTTTCGACCCACGACTTCAAAGAGAAGATCCTGGCGTCCCCTGCGATCTCTAACAACGCGCTCTATGTACGCAGTGACCGGCACTTGTGGAAGGTCTCGAACTGACCCGTTTGAATCCGCCATTGGCGACGGTCGCGCGGCTCACGCCGCGCGGGCGGGGAGCGGTGGCGACATTGCGTCTGCTGGGGTCGCCCGCATCACTCGATGCGGGCGACCCCGCGCTGTTTCAGGCGACGAACGGCCAGCAGGTCATCGACCAGCCATCCGGCCGGCTGGTTTTTGGCCATTTCGGGGCCGACTCTCCGGAAGAAGTCGTCATCTGCCGACTCGATGCGGAGACGTTGGAACTCCACTGTCATGGAGGCGACGCGGCGGTCGAACGAATCGTACGCGAGTTGAGCGAGCGCGGAGTTGTGACTGTCAGCCCCTGGCAGAGTGAACCGCAGCGTGTTGATTCCCTGGAGACCGAGTGTCTGGCGGCGCTCGCGAACGCGTTGACGCCACGGATGGCGAATCTCGCGCATTCCCAGGCGACCGGGGTACTGCGGCGGGCTGTGATGGCGGCGCTCATTGCGTTGCCTAATCTGGTCAAAACCGGTGAACTGCTGCGCGCGATCTGGCGGTGGCGTGAGGTCGGGCGGCATGTGACAGTTCCCTGGCGCGTGGCGGTGGTGGGACGGCCGAATGTGGGCAAGTCGCGATTGATCAATGCGCTCTTGGGTTATGATCGCAGCATCGTGTACGACGCGCCCGGAACGACTCGCGATGTTCTGACCGGAGAGACGGCGTTTGATGGGTGGCCCGTTCAACTGGCCGACACGGCGGGCCTGCGCGAGGCGGGCAGTGCGATTGAAGCCGAGGGAATCGTGCGGGCCCGTGACTATCTGGCGACCGCTGATGTCGTGCTGGTGGTCGTCGATCGCAGCCAGCCGGCGACACGCACGGACCGCGAACTGGTCGCGGAGTTTCCCCATGCGATTCTGTTGGCGAACAAGTGCGACTTGCCCGAAGCTTGGGTTGACCCGCTTCCTGACGACGTGCTTTCGATCTCGGCGACAACCAGAGCGGGTTTGCGACGGGTCGGGGAGGAAGTGGTCCGTCGACTGGTGACCGAGGGACCGGGGAGCGGGGACGCGATCCCCCTCTGTGAGCGGCAAATCACCTGTCTGGAACGGGCGATCGAGGCGGCGGACCAGGGCGACTGCGACGGTTGCCGAGCGCGGCTGTGGGAGTTGTTGGGTTCCCATCGCGTCGACGGAATGCTACCGTCTGATCTCTGAATTGTCGTTTCGGTTCCCGAGCGTTCCCAGGTTTTCTTCCATGTCGGCCGAACTTCCACTGCCACGCACATCGAACCGCGTTCTGACCTTCACCAACGGCGAAGCATTGGGAGTCAGCAACCGGTGGCACCAGGGGCAGTACTGTACGATTTTCACCAAGGCGGGAATCGTCGGGTGCGGGATCTACGATCTGAAGACGCCGGCCGAATTCGGGCAGGCGATCGCCATCGCGAAAGGGACACCGCAGTCGCCACTGACGGAGCCGGAAGACCTGCTTCCCGCGAAGATCGTGGGGACCACCCCCAAAGCCGAGGCGATGGGAATTCGGATTGGAATGACTGGCCGGGAAGCGGTTGAGTTGATGCTTCTGGCCTCGCGCTCCCTGTAGTACCACATCCCCTTGACGGGTCACTCACATGAGTACGGAATCAACCGGGGAGGCACTTCCCCCGATCGGCGTGAAGTGGATCGATCACGTGACGCTGGTGGTCGATGATCTGGATCGAAGCGCCGCGTTTTACGTCGATCTCCTGGGAATGCGCCGGGTGGAACGCCCGAAATTCAACTTCCCGGGTTTGTGGTTCCAGGCGGGGGAGACTCAAATCCATCTGATCCTGAAACATGATCAGTCGGGACCGGCCGGTTTGCCGCTCTTCCCCCATCCGGCGGGTGCCGGCCGCGTGTTCCATTTCGCGTTTGAGGTGCCCGACTGTCGCAGCGCGGTCGAGCGTCTGAAGAGCGCGGGGGTGCATGTGCGGGGCGGTCCCAGCTTGCGGCCCGATGGATTTGTTCAGACCTGGTGCCACGATCCCGACGGCCATGTCGTGGAATTGTTTTCCCGTACCTGATTGCGACCATGTCAGAATCTGCGACGTTTGAATTTCGGACCTACCAGGAAAACTTCGAAAACGGCCCCGGGGGGTGGTTTGGCTTCGCCAGCAACGCCCAGGGAATCAAGCCGCTCGAAATTCGCGACAGTTGCGCCATGACCCGCAGTCCGTGGTGGATTGACTATAACCACGCTCCGCCGGGGGCTGGCTATATGCACCTGTTGTACCTGTTGCACACCCGCGGCGCGCCGGGGGAGTACCTGCGCGAAGTCGCTGGGCCGAACCGGTTCATTCAGGGCAAGTATCCGACCGACTTCACCGACGCCCGGATCACGTTGAAGCTGCGGGGCGAACTGCTCGACCAGGGAACGAAGCTCTACTTCCTGGCGCAGGGTGTCCACGACGGGATCTGTTGCGGCTGGCTACTGACTGGTCAGCCGTTCACAATCACGCCCAACTGGAGCGAGCAGTCGGTCTTCTGCACGCCGGACCCAACGCAATGGACCTGTCTGGGAACGAGGCACGACCGGGCCGACTATTATGGATCGCACCCCCTTCCGAAAGTGTTGGGGGATGCGAACATCGACATCCTGCTGGTGCTGTTTCCACTCGACATCTCCCCGATGGGGCCGTTGAATGGTGATCCGCACAAACTGCGTCCCGAACGGGATTACCCGGTCTGGCGCAGCCGACTTCCCGAGGGGTACGTACAGCTCGACGAAATCCGCATTGACTTCCCGTTGCGAAACGAGGGCTGACCGCTTATTTTCCCGCGACGATCGCCCGGACCTCGTTGGCCCGCTCGTCGACCGGAATGATCGGTAGCTCCCCCTTCTTGGCGGGCAGTGTGCGGAGGTGATCCATGATCGCCTGCCACTCCTTGATTTCGGTGATCTTCCCGTTGCTTGATGTGGTGGCGACGCTTTCATTGTCGAGCGCACCGTTCGGAGTGAGCAGGTCGGGTGTGTCGCTGCGTACGTCCGCAAGGGCTTCGAGTCTCGACTTGAGCGGCCGACCGTTCTTGTTCTTGGCTACCAGTGGGAGTTTACCCTGCGTGTACTTCGGGATGGCCACGAGAATCAGGGCGAACATCAATGGGCAGGTGACGCTGTACAGTCGCCCGTCTTGACCAGTGATATCAATCGCCTTGTAGCCCTGATCCAAATCACCAATCTCGACGGCGGTTACCACATCGAACTTCGGACGCGACAGGTTGTAATGAAACCGCATGCCCGAAGCGCGGGGGAAGTACTCACCGGGATGGGCCGGGTTGTCGATGAGCATGAATTCCAGCATGTTCTTCAGTTCCTGACCGGTGAAATACCCGGTCACGAGGGTGCTGCCCGCGGTGTTGTCGAGAACACCGGCCCCCAGCGGAGCCACAGCGAACACGTCGTACACGGTCTGCACGCCGGTCTTCCCACGGATCAACCCCGATCGCATCATGCCGTTTGCGGAGAATCCGATATCCGCTTTCGTGGCGCTGCGATATGCATCGGTGCAGAGATTGGCGAGCAGGGTACTCGCGGCGATGTCGCTGAAGGTGTTGGGAATATCACGCGGAGCGATTACCAGGGGTTGATCGATGCTGTAGCCGCGCGACGCGAACGCGACTTTGCTCACAATCTGCTTGATTTTCTCGATTTCATCCGACATGCCCCGGTCGCCCGGAATGGTGTCGTCCACCGGCAGCAGCTTGTACGATTCGACCGTCAGTTTGTCCCCTTCAATGGAAATCACCAGTTCGCCGAGATTCTCGCCGTACTTGCCCGTCTGGACCACAGGGGTGCGACCATTGACGATGATCGGCTCATGCAGTTCCGTGTGGCTGTGGGAACCAATCACCACATCAATGCCCGGCACGGCTTTGGGAAGTTGCACATCTTCGCCGTCGATGTACCGGCCGTCGGCCCCCTTTGTCATTCCACCGTGACTGAGCGCGATGACGACATCGACCTTCTCTTTCTCGCGAAGAATGCGCACGATTTCCCGGGCCGTCTCGACAGGATCGGTGAACTTCGCCGGTGTCGCGCCGGAGGTATAGAACTGGGCCTCTTTGCCAAGCAGGCCCAAGATTCCGAAGCGCACCCCGCCACGCTCGATCACGAGGTACCGTCGCAGCGTTCCCTCTTGGGCGAGGCGCTGTAAACCCGACAGTGTCGGTTCGTTTCCTTCAAACGTGGTATTCGATGCGACGATCGCCGGGAGGTGGCCCGCCTTGGTGGCCACCGTGATCGCGTCGGCGGTTCCGTCCGGTCCGAGATCGAAATCATGATTGCCGAAGGTGGTGACGTCGCACCCCATGCGCGCCAGCAGTTGCAATTCGCCACCCGTCTCACGAATCGCGGCAGCAAACGCCGTTCCCATGCTGTAGTCGCCCGCATCGAGAATCAGCACCGGTCCCAGCGCCGTGCGTGCCACCTTGCGTTGGGCAATCAACGTGGCCAGCCGCGCGAAGCCGCCGCGGGTCTTGTCATTGTTGAGCGAGAACGGAGTGTAGTCCGCCGAGGGGGCCATCCCGATCAGATTCGAGTGCAGATCGTTCGTGTGCAGGATCGTGAACGTCCGTTTTCCCGCAGGGGCGGCCGAAAGTCCACCGGTCAGGCACAACGTGGCCCCGGCGACAGCCGAGGTGGCGAGGAATTCGCGGCGATGCAAGTGTGTCATTTTCGTTCTCGTGTTGGATGAGTGATGTGTCGCATTAACCACTCGGTTGACGGTCGAAATTTCCAGACCTACGCCGCGCGGTTCTCGCCCCGTCTCACGCTCCACCAGGTGAGACCCTGAAGTTGTGTTTGCGTGGGGCGACCGCAGAACAGACTGCAGATCAGGGCGACGACAACCGCCGTCAGCCAGGAAAACGGAATGATCCAGAAGGGGGAGACCGCCGGCCCCAGGAGCGACTCCTGCGCGGAACCGGAAGCGGAGACGAGCAGGCGGTCAATGGGTGCCCAAAAACCGAGTGTCAAACCACACATCGCCCCGGCCAGTCCGCCACAGACAACCGATTTCTGGTTGACTCTCGGGAGCAAAAATCCCGCCATGAAGACCGCTCCCAACGGTCCCAGCACCGCGTTGAAACTCTGCATCTGCAATTCCATGATGCTCGAGAGTTCTCCAAACCAGACAGCGGCGACGGCGATTCCCGTCACCAAAGTTCCGATCGACAGGGTCAGCACCTGGGCCAATCGCAGTTCGGCGGTCTCATTGAGTGGTTCGCGACGGAATCGGCGGATCAGGTCGACCATGATCACGGTGCAGGTCGAGTTGATTCCCGAATCGATGCTTGATTGGGCGACGGCGAACACCCCCGCGACCACGATGCCACTGATTCCTATCGGCAATCCATGGGCGATGAAAAACGGAAAGACTTTGTCGGCGAAGACATTCTTGCCCGTGATATTCGCCGGCTCGGCGAGCATCCCGTGCATGGCGTCGGCCATCGCTGTCGGCAGTTCGGCGGTGTTCCGCTGGTAGTACGCCAGCAGAGCCAGTCCGACAAACGCCAACAGAATCGACATTACCGCGTCAAAAAAGAAATTGACGGCTGCGGTCTTGCGGGCCGACTTCGCGGAGTCGTTACAGAAATACCGCTGCAGCGCGACCTGATCCGAGGCATGCGTGCAGACGTGCCACAGCAGTCCGTTCACAAACACCGCGACAATCGTGGTCCGCGTTCGGGGGTCAACGCTGAAAAACGGCGGCAGCTTGTGCGACATGGTTGTCGCCTCGTGAAACCACGCGACCGGCCCGGTTCCCGTGCGACCGAACACCACCAGCAGCGTCACGACCGCCCCCGCGAACAACACCAGAAACTGGATCACGTCCGTCCAGATCACCGCCTTGATCCCCCCCAACGTGGTATAGATCGTCGCGACGATTCCGGTGGAAATCAAAATGAACATCCGCCAGGCGCCCCCATCTTCCGGGAAGTGGATCAGTCCCCCGGTGAGAGACGAAATCGCCCCCGGAGCAGTATCGCTGGTCATGTCCGCGACGGCGACCCCCGCCGAGTAGATAATCAATCCCAGCCAGACGAACCGCATATACAGGAACAACGCCACCGCGAGCATCCGGATGGTCGCCCCGAATCGCAGCTCGAGGTATTCGTAGGCACTCGTGAGTCGCAACTTCATGAAAAACGGCACCCACACCCAGCCGATGATCAGAAACGCGAACGGCAGCGCCGTGAACTGCAGCAACATGCCGATCCCCTGGCCGAAGATCTCCCCCGGCACCCCCAGGTAGCTCAGCGTCGACATCATGGTGGCGATGAGACTCAGCCCGGTGGCCCACCAGGGCATGTTGCGACCGCCGACAAAAAAGTCCTCGGTCGACTCTTGAGTCCGTGAACACCACCAGCCGATGGCGACCATCGCCAGCATGTAGACGAAGACGATGCCGTAATCGATCGGGTGCAGACCCGAAGCGGCGGCGATCAACGGAAGGGGCGTCATGCCAGGCTCGCGAGGTGTGGGGGATCCGATGCAACTTAACTGATGCGATTGGATCTTACTGTCGTGCCGGACCTTCGTGGTAGCGAGCAGACACTGCAGCGAGCGTCGAGTGAGGCCCGGCTACGAAACGGCCGTGGTGATGCGGTGCGTCGGGACCGGTCGGCCCGGACGGAAGCTCTGTAACGTGTCGATGCGGTGCGTCGCCGCGACAGCCTGGCACGCCGCCGCGAGTTCTTCCCGAACGAATCCCGCCAACACTTCGGGATCGATCGCGACACGTGCATTCACCACCACATGCGCCCGTTTCACCCGGCAATTGGACGGCAGGCTCAACTCGGGTTCGGTGAAACTGCTGACCAGATTCGCGACTCCGTAGAAAACTTCCCACAAGCCAATCGTCTTGAGGTGCGCGGTCTCCGCCCCGACGTCGGCGAATCGCTTCCGCAGCCGATCGATCAGGTCGACCAGCAACCGATCGAGTTCAAATTCCGACTCCGCCTCAACAACCGCCTGGCTGTTGAGCCAGCCCAGCTCGGCCTCCCCCTCGGCGTAGATGTCGTAGTCGAGTTCCATCACACGCTGTGCGAACGCGCCGCGCTGGTCAAGAATCTCACACAGCGAATCGAAGCCGAGCCCCGCCTTCGCCGAGATCCGCACGATCGGTCGGCCGGGGAATTGTGATTCCAGCAATCCGGTCAATTCCGAAATAGCCGCCGGCGTCAATTCGTCAATCCGATTGATGATCAGAAAGTCGGCCTCCTCCAACTGTTTGCGGAAGATGTAGTCGGCCTTTTGTGAAAAGCCTCCCTGACCGTCATTTCGCAAGATCTTCAAGCCATGGCTCGGCTTCAGGATCACGCCATACGGCGCGACATCGAAGGGGCGTTTGTAGACCTGCACCAGCGGGCGGATCACGGTCGCGACCAGATCGGTGCAACTGCCGACCGGTTCCGCGAGAATCACGTCGGGCAATTCCGCCGCGGTGAGTTTTTCGACGGTTGAGGTCAACTCGTTGAAATTGCAACAGAAACAGGCTCCCGCCACCTCTCCCACGTCAAATCCCTGGGAACGCAGGGAATGGGTATCGACCAAATCGGTCGTCTGGTCGTTGGTGACGATGCCGACCTTGAGACCCTGGTCAGTGAACCGCCGGGCGAGCCGGCCGACGGTCGTCGTCTTGCCAGCCCCCAGAAAACCACCAATCATGATGAAGCGCGGTGTCATGGATTCCTCTCGTGGTACATTCCCGTGAACGGTCAATCAACCGTTGGGGGCCTGTGTGTTGCGAACTCAGTTCTTGGGCTTCGATTTCGACTCGGCTCCGCCCCATTCACGCAGACTCTCCACATCCGTGAACGGGTACTTCACCACACGATCGGCTTGAAATCGATGGGAAGTCATCCAGGAGAAGCGAGTCTCTTCGATGTTCGATGGATCGGGATCGGGGAGTGCCTTGCCGTCGGCCTCGGCGTAGATCGTACGAACGACTGCCGCCCTGTTCGCCGCCGCGGGAACCAGTTCGTAGTCCGTTCCACGAGTCTGACAGAACCAGGTGTTGTCGCGAAATCCCCGCGTCAACCGCCGCCGCGCGGCGTTGGTGAGGGTTTCCTTTTCTTTGTCGGAAAGATCGGACCGGGCACGAACCGCGGCGGCCAGTTTTTGTGTTTCGGAAACGTCAAAGCTGACCCACCCATACGGCGGCAGAAAGGCCTCGAGTTTGCAGTGAGATGGCGACGCCTTGGGAAAGGCGTTGATGCCGTACGTGACACGTGTCGGCTGCCCGAGGAGTCGGCCCATCGCGGCGCAAAAGCCGTGGTAATCGCTGCAATGTCCGGTTCGCATCTCCAGCGCGTGGCGGGAACTCGCTTTGAGCGAGGCGTGGGCATGGTCATAGCGGAAGTTACGGTCGGTCCATACCAAGACCGCTTCAAAATCTCGCAATGGGTTTCCTGGCCGGGGGACGATCTCCGCGAGCAACTCCTGAAACGGTTCGCCGGTGACAACGGCCTGTGATTCACTCCGTCGGTACCGGTCAAATCCCTCCGGCCATTCCGAAACTTTGACAACCCGTTCCTCATCCAGATTCCACCGCAATTCCCAGACCTTCATCTTCAACTGATGGCGAATCTGCTGGGCTCCTTGCGGGTTTGGGAATTCGAAATACGCGAACCGATTGCCAAACATCGGCTCGACTCCGACCTGCGCGGCAACATCTTCAGGAAACGCCGACACCGCCGACGAAATCACGTCCTGTCCGCCTTCACTGACCGGTATCGGAAGCCAGACCCGCAACAACTTGGTTTTGTACGGAGCGGTCACCGTCGCGACCAGCTCAACATCGTACGTCACCGGATTCGATCGGGCAGCTTGGTACGGGAGGGCCGGGTCCAACCGAAGTGCGGCGTCGTCAGCCAACGCCACCGAGGATCCGACGAAACCCGCGAACAGGGACCACAGCAGAAACTGGCGACGACTCATGCAGCCACTCCCGCGCGATGGGCCGGTCCCAGAATCTTCTCGTACAACAGCCCGCCCACCAGCGCACCGAAAATTGGCGCGATGATGTAGACGGTCAGCCAATTCCAATCGGTCCCCAAAGGCAGGGCGATACTCCCCCACCCCGCGATTGCGGAAAACAATCGCGGACCGAAATCACGAGCCGGGTTGAAACACGCTTGCGTCAGTGGCGCGATCACGGAGATCAGAGCGGCGACAGTCAAACCAATGAAAATCGCCGCTTGACCGGCAGCCGGGCCACCACGGTTTTTCGAATCGGTGACTGCGAACACCACACACGCCAGGATCGCGGTCCCAAACAATTCCGCGACAAACGCCAACCACGCGGGAACACGAGCCTTTAATGTCTCGTGGGCGGCAACAGCGTATTTCTCGCTCCCCGCCGCCAGACTCCCCGGATTGGGCGAAAACTCGCCATAGCACATCGCGGTGATTTCGCTCCCCGCCTCTCCCCGCTTTACCCCCTTGGCCTGTTCCTTGGCGGCGAGCTGGGGATGAAACAGCGTGAAGAGCAGCCCGGCCGCCAAAAACGCTCCCAGAAGTTGGCCCGCGATGTACGCGACCACCCGACTCTTGGGAAATTCCCGCAGCGCTGCCATCGCGATCGTCATCGCGGGGTTGAGATGGGCACCGCTGATGCCCCCGACGGTGTAAATCGCCAGCATGATGGCGACACCCCACACAATGGCCACTTGCCACAACCCCTGTTGGGCATCCATGAGAACGGCGGTATGCACCACGCCGCACCCAAAGAACACCAGCAGAAACGTCCCCACCACTTCGGCGGCGACTTGCTGGAACAGCGTGGGCGATTTCGGGGATTGTGACACGGAGGCGTCCTCGATCGCAGATCGATGCCACGGAATCGGCGGGGCAAGACTCCCGCCAAACCGCGAAGGGAAACCGGACGACGATCAGACACTCTAATGATCGTCAGAATGTCTGTCTACCGACCCGACAGCTTCACCCAGGAGACCTGTGTGATGAGCTGTGTCAGACTGGCGAATGAAATGGCGGCGTTTGTCGCGTACTTCGGCGTGTTGTTCGCTGGATACGTCGCCAGCGACGCATCCCCCACCAGAAACACATTGAAATCCTGCGACAAATTGTCATACCCGGCCGTCGTCTTGCAGAAGCACATGTCGGTGGCGTACCCCACCAGCAGAATGTGCCGCACGCCGTGCGATTTCAGAAAGTCCCGCAGAATCGCGTAGCCCTCGACGTCGAAAATCAGAATATCGTCAGGGAACACCGTGATGTCCGACGTGACGGGCACAGGCAACTCCCAGAAACCTTTCGGGTTGTACCGGGCGCTCGCGTCGGTTCCCCCGTACTGCTTGAAATAGTCCCGCACCGGAAGATCGACCGACACGGGCATCTCATCAATCAAGGGGCCACCCATGTAGTCAAAATTTTTCAGTTTCTTGAGGACTGCTGCCCGGGCGACTTCCCGTTCGGCGGCGGTGGGCTTGCCGTGCAGCGTCCGGTACATCTTGGGCCGCAGTTCATCCTTCTGCCCGATGAGGCTGTACATGATGAATTGAGCCTGCCCGCGCATCCGTTTGAGGAACGGATCGATCACCTCTTTGGTATGTCGGGCCGCGAGGTGGTTCTTTTCGACCGTGCAGAAGTCACAGATCCCGGCGGGCTCCGGCGTCCGCCAACCCTGTTCGTCATCAATTCCCCAGGGATGAACCATGATCACCGCGGTCTCTTTCAACCGCAACCGATTTGGAATCTCGATGATCCCCCGGGCGTTGTAAGAAAATCGCCACGCCCGCACTTCAAGATCGGCCCCCTCGTCATCCACGAGAGGGGGAGCCTCGAACCGCTGTAATTCCTCCACCGGCTGAATGAATTCCGGATAGTCCGCCAGCAGCGGTTTTGGATTCTCCAGCTTCGTCAGCCGGTTGTGATAAATCCGCTTCGCCGGTTCAGTAGCTGGCTTCCCAATCGCCCCCCCCTGCCCCGCGACCGCAGCCGCGACCGGACCGGGAGGAGTCCGCCCGGTTGCCGGCCAGAACACCGCAGCCAACAATCCACTGGTGACAACTAACCAGATCATCCGTTCGCGAAATCGCAACATGGCAGTCAGGCTCCTGTGCAGTCGGCAAGGGGAGGCGTTCGAGGCAACTTCTACTTCTTTTCCACAACCCAAATGTTGCGGAATCGCACCGGGTTCCCATGGTCCTGAAGGTGCAACGCACCTGGCCCCGGTCCATCCGCCGAGACTCCACCCGGGGTGATCTTCTTCAGTTCCATGTTGTTGTGAATCACCACACCATTGTGCTTCACGGTGATCCGAGGGAACTTCAGCACCTTGCCCTGATCGTCGTATGTCCCCGCAGTGTAGTCGATGTCGTACGTCTGCCACGACAACGGCGGGAAGCACATGTTGACGGCCGGCGCGCTGCTGGAATAGATGCCACCGCATTCGTTGTCCTTCCCTTCGAGGCCGAACGAGTCCAGCACCTGCACTTCGTACCGCCCCTGCACATAGCAGCCGCTGTTCCCGCGGGCCTGCCCCTGATCCTCCGGCATGTAGGGCGTGCGGAATTCCAAGTGGAGAGTCCCGCTCTGGAACTTGCGTTTGCTGGTGACACCCTGCATCAGTAATCCGTCCGCGGTCAGTCTCCCACCTTCGAATTCGTCGACGTTCTTTCCATCAAACAGCACGACCGCCCCTTCTGGCGGCTTTGCCCCCAAAGTCGGACTCTTCCGCTCGACCTTTTTCAATTCGCCGAACACATTGCCGTCTTTGTCGCGAATCGTGACAACCCCATTTTCGACTTTGGCGGATGCCGTCTCACCCGCCAGTTCCATGATCTTGTCTTTCCGCACGCCGGCGGCGGGAAAACGGGTGAGGCCGTCCCAGCCATCACCGGGCAGTCCCCCCAGATACGCAACAGTGGCAAATTTGCCACTTCCCTGCGCGATCACCTGCAGTCCGAGTTTCGATTTCGCGTCGTCGAGTGTGATCTCGCCCGTGTATTCCCCTTGAAACTCAAAGTCGGCGTCGGTCACTTTCGACGGGTCTTCAAACACCGGTTTGGGCTTGTTGAGGTATCCACGGACCTTGAGCCAGTCCGCAAGCCTCCCCGACCAGGTCGACAACACGGGATCCTTCGAAGCCAGACCGACCCCATGCGCCCCTTTTTCATAGATATGCAGTTCCGCCGGCACTTTGGCTTTTCGCAAACCGACGTAAAACAGAATGCTGTTCTCCGGCGGAACGCCCGTGTCTTCGTTGGTGTGGAACAGGAATGTCGGAGGCGTCTTGTCGGTGATCTGGGTTTCGGTCGAATAGAATTTGACCAGTTCGGGATCGGGCTTCTCACCGAGCAGATTTCTCCGCGACCCGGAATGCGTTGTGGGATCGGTGAACGTGATCACGGGGTAACACAGAATCGCGAAGTCAGGCCGACTGCTCTGTTTGTCAATCGCGTCCCCTTTGTCATTGCCGCCGTCAAAGTGGGTCGCCGCCGTCGAAGCCAGGTGCCCCCCCGCCGAAAACCCCATGACGCCGATCCGCTTGGGATCGATCTTCAGTTCTTCCGCTTTCGCCCGGACGCTGCGGATCGCCCGTTGAACGTCTTGCATCGGGGCGGGATGATGATAGCGCGGCGCGAGGCGGTACTTCAGCATGATCGCCGTCACACCGAGAGTGTTCAGAAACTCGGCGACCTGCTTCCCCTCATGGTCGACGGCGAGAAAGCCGTAGCCACCACCCGGACAGATCACAACCGCCGCGCCATTCCATTTGTCGGCCGGAGCTTTCCAAATGGTCAGCGTCGGTTTGTCCCCATCCTCCTGGCCAACGGCCCCGGGGGCACCGGCCGGCCACAGCAGTTCCACCGTGGGATCGGCGGCATCCACGGTGGACGTGATTGCGAGCAACGACAACGAACAAACAGCCAGCGCGAGGCAACCGGCAAACAGACGCGGCATGGTGCGGACTCTCGACCAAGAGGCGGGCGATTGACGAGGAGAACGATTCTCGCAGACTTTACCTTCTCACCCGCGAGCGGGCCACCATTCGCGAACTCAATCCGCTACCGCACCCAATGTTCAAACCACTCCAGATTGCGCTCCATCGCGTCGAGTAGCAGTTTCGGTTCCTGAATCGCATGCGGCTGCCGGGGATAGACCACCATTTTCACGGGGACATTCTGCCGCCGCAGCGCATTGTAGAATTCATACCCCTGCCCGATCGGCACGCGGAGATCTTTGTCGCCATGCTGAATCAATGTCGGTGTGGAGACACCTTTCACCTGCATCACCGGGGAGTGATCGCGCCAACGTTGCGGCTCGTCCCAGAAATCTCCACCCATATAGTCCGGAATGAACCCCGAGATGTCCGCGGTTCCGGTGAACGAAACCAGATTGGTGACCGCCGCCCCGACCGACGCCGCCTTGAATCGCTTCGTCTGCGTGATCGTCCAACTGGTCATGAACCCGCCGTAACTCCAGCCCATGACCCCCAGCCGATTCGGGTCGGCGATCCCGCGTTCGATCAGCGCGTCGATTCCCGTCTGGATATCGCGGTAATCTCCGCCCCCCCAGTCCGACTGATTCGCGAAACGAAACTCCTTTCCGTAACCGCTGCTCCCCCGCACGTTGCACCGCAGAATCGCGAATCCTCGGGCGGCAAACACGGCGAGCGGGTAGGGACCGCGCGACGCGAGGCACGTTTGCACAAAAACTCCCGCCGGCCCGCCATGGATCACCACCAGCAAAGGAACCTTCGCGCCGGCTTTGTAACCGACAGGCAACGTCAGCAATCCCTCAACTTCCAACCCGTCCGTCGACTTCCAGCGAACGACCTCGCTGGCTCCCCAGGGAAGGGACGGAAGCTTCTGCACATGACTCACTGGTTTTGGCTGAAATGAAACGGCCAACGCGGTGAATACTTCCGGCGGGCGATCCGTCGCCTCTCCCACAAACCCCAACACCGTCCGCGACGGGTCGAGAACTGGTTGAGAGACCATCACATCGTCTGGCGTCATCGGTCTCGGCGCCGAACCGTCGGTGGGAATCTCCCAGACGCGATTGACCGTGTGAAACACCTCACCCACGAGGATCCCGTTTGCCGCCGAATTCCAGCCAATCAGCGACGGCTTCCTGTCGAATGTCACCGATAGCGCTCGCAAACCCGTTCCATCGCTCCCTATGACCTTCACTTGCGAGGCAGCCGCCCACCGGGGGGGCGTCTCGCTGCAGGAAAAAGCGATGTGCTGGCCGTCGGGCGAAAAGATCGGCTGAGTTTCGGCGGCTTCCGTCGCAACCAAGGGGGTGATTTTCCCCGACGCCGCTTCAACAATCGACAGGTCGGTCTTCTGCCATTCGTCCACGCGCGGCGTCGGCTGATGGGTGAATACGATCCGGGAAGAGTCGGGGGACCAATCGTAGTTTCGCCCGGGGGGCTGTCCGCCACAGTGCATTTCGCCCGGCGTCAAGCGTCTTACGGGCCGCACGGGTTTGGCTTCTTGCGCCGCTTCGACGACATACAGCCGCGCCCGCTTGGGATTTTCGTCGACGACCAACGCGTCTTGTCGCTCGCGTTCGGCACGCTCCTCAACTTCCGTTTTGGGGTCGGGCATCAGAAACGCAATCGATCTCCCGTCGGGTGCCCATTGAAACGAGAGTATTCCACCTTTCTCATCGGTCAATTGCTCCGCCTCGCCACCGTTCACCCGAATCCGCCACAGGTTTGCCTTAGCTCCCGATCGAGGGGACAGAAACGCGACCCATTCGCCGTCGGGACTCCATTCGGGGGCGCTCGCCGACTTCTCTCCCCGGGTCAATTGGAACGAATTGCCGCCGTCAGCGTCGGCGACGTGGATCTGGGAGATCCATTCGCTGCGGTCCTCATCCAGATGCGAACTGGCCACAGAAAAGGCGACGCGTTTTCCACCTGCCGACAGCGAGATTTCCCCCACGACCTTGGTTTTCAGTATCTGGGCGGGAGTCCAAGCGGCAGGTTCGTCGTCGGAATGGGACAACGCAGTCACCGCTGCGAGCAGACCGACAGCGAGCGAGAGCCGAACCGAATTGCGATATCGGGCGATCATCATGGTGTTTAGGCGGTTTGGATTCCGACGAAGCCAGGGAGACCAACGAACACGGCCCATCCTACGCAAATCGCCATTTTTACACCAATCCACCGGAGAATTGATCTCGCTACAATTCGCCGATTCGGTTACTGTTCGCCCGCTTCCGGTTCCCTCCCAAACTGCCGGCCCGAACCCAGGACAACCGAACCCCATGTCTACCGCATCGCCCGCCACCGAACGGACGACGATCGTACATGTGATCGGTGGATTGTGCCTCACGGTGATCCGTGACGCGGGGGAACTCACGCTGTTCGCCCTGGACATGCTGGTCTGGCTGCTGACCCGCCGCTGGCGACGCTCGGTCCTCATCACCTGCCTGTACCAGATTGGAGTTGAGAGCATCCCGGTCGTTCTGACCACAGGTGCGTTCATCGGCATGGTGATGGCGGTGCAGTCGTACGACCAGTTGCGCTACATGCACCTGGAGACGAATTTGGGGGCGGTCATCAATATCTCGCTGGTTAAGGAACTCGGCCCGGTCCTGGCGGCGACAATGCTTGCCGGCCGCGTGGGATGCGCGATGGCCGCCGAGCTGGGTACCATGAAAATCACCGAGCAAATCGACGCGCTGCGTGTGCTGGGTGCCAATCCCATGCACTATCTGGTTGTGCCGCGATTTGTGGCGTGCGTGATCATGGTTCCCGTGCTGACCCTGCTCGCTGACGCCGCGGGGGTGGTCGGAGGATGGTTCTTCTCCACCCAGGTTTGCGGTGTCGACAGCCATCATTATTGGACGCACACCGAAGAGTTCATCAACTGGTTCGATGTCGCTGGCGGAATCGTGAAAGCGACGTTCTTCGGCGGGGCGATGGCGCTGGTCTCGTGCCAGCGGGGCTTTGCCTGCCGAGCGGGGGCCGAGGGAGTCGGTCAAGCCGCCACTCAAGCGTTTGTGTACGGCTTTGTCGCGATCCTCGCACTCGACTTCTTCCTGGGAATTCTGCTGAACGCCATCTATCCGTTGATGGGCCTTATGTCCACGGGATTGAACTAGGTTCCCATGGTCGACACCCCTGCCATCATTGAGTTTCGTGGAGTGCATCGGCGCTTCGGTGGCCAACACGTGCTGCGCGATGTGTCGTTCACCATCAAGCGTGGCGAATCGGTGGCGATTATTGGCGAAAGCGGCTGTGGAAAGAGCGTCACCCTGAAGCTGATGATCGGGCTGTTGAATCCGTCGGAGGGAGCGGTCCTGCTTGACAACCGACCGATGGAAGGGCGCAGCGAAAAAGAGCTGACCAGCGACCGCCTGCGGTTTGGGTACGTTTTTCAGCAGGCGGCCCTGTTCGACAGTCTGACCGTCGCCGACAACGTCGCGTTCGGACTTCGCCAGAACACGCGGATGCCCGAGTCGCAAATCGCGGACATTGTGCGCGAACGGCTGCGGGAAGTGGGACTTCCCGAGTCGGCGTCCGCGAAGAAGCCGGCTGAGTTGTCGGGGGGGATGCGCAAACGGGTGGGGCTGGCACGAGCGCTGGCGCTGGCTCCCGAGATCATGCTGTACGACGAACCGACGACCGGACTCGATCCGATCATGAGCGACGTGATCAACGAGTTGATCCTGCGGGTCCGGGAACGCCGCCCCATCACCAACATTGTCGTCACGCACGACATGGTGACCGTCGGACGGACGGTGGACCGCGTCATCATGCTCTATCCCCAGCCCCGCCTGGGTGCGGACGAACCGCAAATCATCTTCGACGGCACCCCGGCCGAGGCGTTCACCGCCGCCGACCCGAGGGTGTATCAGTTCGTACACGGCCAGGCGGGTGAGCGTCTGCTGGAAATGGCGACAAGGTAAGGAAGCCGACATGTCGGAACGTCAACTGGAATTTCGCGTCGGAATGCTGGTCGTGGCCGCCGTGGTCACCGGCGCGGGGCTCATCATTCGCTTTGGTGACCTCAATTCGTTCTGGGAACGCAAATACGCCGTCACCGTCCATTTCGAGAAAGCCCCTGGGGTCACACGCGGAACCCCGGTCCGCAAGAGCGGGATTCTGATTGGATCGGTGAAGGAAGTCACCTTCGACGACCGCCGCGGCGGGGTCGATCTGGTGATCGACATCCGCGAGAAATTCCCGTTGCGGAAAGACAGCGAGCCGAGCCTCACGCGATCGATTCTGGGGGATGCCACGATCGAATTCGCCCCCGGGAGCAGCAAAGAGTTACTAAAAGCGGGAGATCGGCTGGACGGACTGACTGGCGAGGACCCCGTGGAACTGGTCACCCGCCTGAGTGCCGACGTGCAAACGACGCTGGCATCGTTCGAAGCGACCAGCACCGAATGGCGCAAGGTCGGGAAGAACGTCAACTCGCTGGTTGATACGCACAAGGAAGACCTCGACACCGTGATCGTCGAGGCGGTCGCCTCTCTGCGGGAATTCACCGTCGCGACCCGGAACGCGAATCAGATTCTGCAGGATCCCGAAAACAAGGAGAATCTCAAGCGAAGCCTGGCGGCGATGCCCGAGATGATCGAAGAGACCCGACTGACGATCAAGAACATCGCGTCAGCGGTCGACAGCGCGAATGGGGCGCTTGCCAACATCAGCGACGCGACCGCGCCTCTGGCCAAGAAAAGCAGCACGATCGTGACCCGGCTCGACAACGTCTTCGCCAACCTCGAAGTGCTGTCGATCGAGTTGACGCAGTTTTCCAAGGGAATCAACCGCGAAGACGGCACGCTCAATCTGCTGCTCAACGATCCACAGCTCTATCGTTCGACCGAACAGACCATGTCGTCACTGACCACAGTCCTCAAGAACTTGGAACTGGTAATGAAGGATCTGCGGGTCTTCTCGGACAAGATCGCCAGACACCCCGAATTGATCGGTGCCGGCGGAGCGCTGAAAGGCTCGAGCGGGCTGAAATAGTCGCTTCCACATTCCCCAGCGGGGGAAAACGGAGCCGTGACCGGCTACCTCGATCCGATTCAGCGGTCATGCAGCCGGACGTCACTCAACCCGGGGCCGGCCGGGTTCAAGATACGGGAGAACGACGTCCCTCCAGATCGCATATCCGTTCGTATTGAGATGGATTCCATCCCAGCGATAGAGGTCATCCCGCGGCGAACCGTCCGGGTTCCGCATCGCGGCCTCCACGTCGATGAAGCCCCGTCGCGAATCCGCTTCGCAATAGCGGCGGATCATTTCGTTGGCGCGGCGCATCTCGTCCCAGGCGGCGGAACGTATCGGGGAGAGTTTAATCGCTAGGAAAAAGATTGGAGCGGCCGGGAGCGCGGCATGCAACTTCTGGCAGAACTGCTGGAATGAGGACAGAACATCCTCCGCGGTACTCCGCCGCGAACCGAGGATTCCTGCGAGTTCGTTTTCCCCGGCGTAGACGACAACCAACTGCGGTCTGTGTCGAATGACGAGCGGCTCAACGAAGTACGCGACCTGGTTCATCCGGGAACCGCCAAATCCTCGATTGATCACTGGACGTGGAGCCATGTCGCGGGCGAGCGAACTCCAGAAACGAATACTCGAACTCCCCACAAAAACAATCGGATCTGGAGTGGGCGAAACGAGCCAATCCCTTAACCGGAACCACCAAATCGTCGGCCACCACACGATCGGCGACGCCACTCTCAAAGTGGCGAGACGAACCAACAGCAGCGCGACGGGGAGAGCGGCAATAATCGCGATTCGTTCAAAAATCGTCACGCGTGATTCCACCGAACTCACTCGGAGCCGCAACGTTACTCGTCATCAGCCGAGTGATCCGCCCCGTGGTGTGCGCCAGCCGAGTGGGCCTCGGGGTGACTCGTCCCCATTTTTGAATAGGTCCAATACCCGACGCAAGCCATGACGACCAGCGAATAGAAGAAAAAGAATACCAGCATCTTGCCGATCACCGTGACCGCCTGCGCGTCTTTTTCGCCAAACAACTCCACTTCGCGCGCGTCGAACTCGGGTGTCGAGAGCCCCTGCCCCGAGGCAGCGGTTCCCGAGGCGGCGGATGCGGTGTGGGCGGATTGAGACACGGCGGACTACTCCTCACAGCAGTTGAAACAGAACGGGCGCAAGCCGGCGAAGGTTCGCCAACTCCGCCCGTTATTCTGGCAATTCCTGGCGGGATTGTCGAGGCTAGTGCAGCAGCATCTTCAACCGAGGCCCGCTGTCGGTCTGCCTCAAGTCAAGCTGGCGTTTCGACAGCGAGGGGCTCACTTCGGAGTCAATCGCCAACACCACTTTGCCATTGTGGGCGAACGTCTGGTCACCCGGTTGCAACGCACTGACTTTGATCTTCAGCCGCTTGTTGCGGCGAACGATCCGCAGGACCGCGGTCGTCCCTTCCGCTTTGAGCAATTGGGCCATCCGGGCTGCGGCGGGCGTGGTGACTTTCAACATGGAAGTTCCTTGAGAAATGGACCCGGGCAATGAAAAAAGACACCCAGGCGGATGGAACGAAGAGCCCCCTCATGAGAGATTTGAGGGAGGGGGGAAGCAGCTCGAGAGACGGTTGACACCCCGCGGCATATCCGCAGTTGGCGACAACGAGTTCCGGTTCCGAAAGCGGCAATCCGGAAAGAGCTTCCACACGCCAGTCACCGACTCCCAATTTCAGGCTGGCTAAGGAGATAGGTTCCGAGGATTGAGGGATTATACCATCGGGAGGCGGTAGAAGCAATTGGCAGTCGCGCGTTCCAAAGCCGGTTCTTTGACGCAGACAATTCCGTTCCCTTCGCCGTCGATTCCGCAGATCACTTCGCCTCCGTTGGATTCGCCGGTACAGGCGTTGCTGGTGCCTTGGGGACGCTCTGACTGCGGAGGCTCCACACTTCGATTCCTCCGCGCTGGCCCGGCTTCACGACTCCAATTGCCACAGTCTGCCGAGCTGGCGAAATCGCGAAATCGTTCCAGTTCAGTTCCTTCACTGGTTCGCTCGGCGTGAGTTCCCGCAGAAAGGCCCCCGTCTCCACATCCAGAAACCGGAGCGTCTGACCGCCGCAGAGGACCGCGATCGTTTTTCCATCATCGGCGAACGCGACCGGTTGTGCCCATCCTGGAACGGTGACGAGCAACTCTTCCGTCCCCGAATCGACCTCGACCAGGCTCACTCCCCCGGTGCGACGTTCGGCCGACCCACCTCTCGAAAAACGCATCGCTCCCATCGCCAGCATCTTGCCATCGGGAGAGAACGCGACGGCATGCACGCCTCCGTTGGCGTTTGAGCGAATCAAGCTGTGAATCAGATCTCCCGACCGCGCATTCCAGATCAACACCCCATTTCCGAAAGCTTCATCCGAACTCTGCCAGCGCCCGGCGCTCGCCAGGGTGTTGCCATCCGGAGAAAAAGCGACTGCAAACACATCGGTGTGCCTGTCCAGATCGTGTTTCAACGCCCCCGTTTCAACGTCCCAGAGTATCAGCCGACCCCGTCCCCCGCTTCTCCTTCCAAGTCGTCGAACGCCTTTGAATCTGTCGGAAGAGTCTTCATACGAAAGGCCGCATGTCACGAGAGTCTTTCCGTCCGGCGAAAACGCCAGGGACACCACGCTTCCCATCGCACGCTTCAGAGGCTTCCAGGCCGGTGGCGTTCTGTCGTCCTGTTCGATGCCGGCTCGATCGTCGAACGAACGCAACAGCGCCCCTGAGGTGGCATCAAACAGTTTG
>CAMATH010000101.1 GCA_945860955.1 Planctomicrobium piriforme | reverse complement strand
GCCGTGGTCGTCACATTGCCATTGGCATCCAGGAGCCACCAGACGGGGAGTTCAAACACCCCATAGTGGGTTGTGATCGGGTTGTTCCAGCCTTGTTGCTCTGGATTCGCAAAGTACAACTGCGTCCAATCGAGTTTTTGCTTCTTGATGAACGATTCGAGGACAGCCCGGTCGGCATCCAGCGAGATCCCAACCACTTGCAGTCCCGCCGACTGTGCTTTGCGGATCGTGGGAAGAACGACAGGCAATTGTTCCTGAAACGCTTTCGCCCCTGTCGACCAGAAGACAATCAGGACCGGTTTTCCCAAGAGGTCGTCGAGCAGAAAGGGCCCGTCGGCCAATGTCTGTCCCGCGATTTGGGGCGAATTCCCCGGAAGTCGCAACCGCCGCGCGATTGCCTCGGCTTCGCTGCCATGCGTGGTCTCGGGGGCCAATTGGACCAGCAGGTCAAAACAACTGAGGGCCTCTTCAATCTGGTTCCCCTGTTCGCAGAGCTTGCCCGAGGTATACGCCAGCGGGACCGAGCGAACGAGTTCCTTGGGAAACGCTTTCAGGTAGTGTTTCGACTGGCGGACGAATTCACTTCGCCACTGAGCCGCATCGGTTTCGTGGTGCAGAGCGTGGTGGTAGGCGAGTTGGCACAGCGATTGCGCCCCGACGGCCGCTGAGGAGGAACCCGGTTTGCGTTTGTAGAACGCTCGCGAGTCCTCATACAGGGCGGCGATCTGTTCTTCATCCCCCGTCATCGCCAACTGCAACCGGCCTTCCAGCAAATGCCGGGCGGCGACCTGAAAGAGCTGGTCTTTCTTCTCATCTTTGTGGACGAGCGCGATCGCCTTTTGGGAGTAATCGATGATCTTCTGCTGTTGGGCTCGGAATTGCTTCTCCAACTCTTCGGCGTCGTCGGCCTTGCCTGGAGTTTCCAGCCGCAAGCGGGTGGTTTCTCGAAGGTACCATTCCGCGGTCCCCTGCTTGGGAGGAACCGCCGGCTCTTCGTCGAGGTCGACCTCGTCGTCCAGTTCGTCGTCGGAATCTTCGTCCTCATCATCGCCCACGGGCTTCTTCGCCTGAGTCGCTGACGCTGCCGGTGCGGTTTTTCCCAGGGGAGACGCCGGTTTTGCGGTAGTCGGCTGCGCAGATTTCGCTTTGCCACCGGAATCGGCCGAGTCGGCGGGAACCCCCTCTTTCGTCGCACCGGACGTGGCTTTTGAACCCGGCTTCGCGGCCGCTTGTGAGGCCTCTTTCGGAGGGGCCGCAACGACACCAGCGCCCAGCGACACGCCGGCGAAAACCACGAGACAACGGGCAACGGTCTGGAACATCTCTCCATCCTTTGAGAGGGGGCGAACCCCAGAGTCTCCGCAGGGATGACCTGCGGAGGAGCTGCGGCGCACCCGTTTTAAGACGAATCGGGCCATTCAGGCAAGAGGAAGTCAGAAACCGGCCAATGGCTCGACCGTTTGATTCCTTCGGACCGGACAATTCGGAATCCCAGATCCTTCACGCGACAGAAAAACAAGGGGTGACGCAGTGCCGCGTCCATCAGGAAACGGTCGCCAATTACCGCTTCCTAACGGGCGCGGCTCGGGCTCAAAGTCGCACTTGCCGTCGGCGTTCACTCGGCCACCCCCTTGGCGCACTCCCGACCCGGTCAGTTGTGCGGGTGGTGTTTCCCGCTGTGATGTTTGCCCGTGTGGCTGGGGTCGTGGGGATGCGGCTTCAGCGGTTTGGGCCGACGGCTGAAATGGGCGACAATCAGACCGACGCCGATCAGTAGGAAGAATATCTGCGCGGCACCTCGGGTAAACAGCGTCGAAGAATCAGACGCCTGAGGAGCAAACAGCCCCGCCGCCGCTCCTCCCAACAGACACACCACTCCCAAGACCGCCAGAATGTTTCCCTGGGGTTTGTTTTCCGACATGGTAACTCTCCGAAAATTCCTCGTGATGGGATGGGCGAGCTGTCGCGGCTGCATCATACACCATTCGACGCCTGTCAGTCCGCCACTCACCCGGAGATTTCCTAAGAGGGGAATCTCGCCGGATCGAGTTATTCGCGCGGTCCCATACACTGTGGATCGTGAGTCCGGCTCACCCAATTCCATAGGATCGACAACTGCGGTAGGAAATCGCCATTATTGGGGTGAAACCGCCCACCGAGCTTACGACATTCGCCACGACCGAAATGTAAACCGCATGCACAACCTCAACCGTCGGCAGTTCATGACAGCCGGAGCCGGACTTGTCGCCACACAATTCTGCCGCAGGGTGACCGGGGTTCCGGTTGAGCAGCCCGTGTCCGGTCCTGGCCCGGGTTCAGGCAAAGTGGTCGTGATCGCTCCGCGTGACGGTGCCGAGCTGCAGCAATTCCTGTCACGGCGTGCGGGGACCGGAGACACCGTGCGCATTATCCGCCCGATGACGCTGACCCTTCCAGTACGGGAAGACACCGTGGGATCGGCGAATGAAAAGTCGATCCATGCGCTGCTGGTTCCCGAAGGTGTCCGGCTGGACCTCAATCAATCGACGTTGCTGTTGGAGTTGAAGTCCAACAGTTACGGGGTGCGACTCTCGAACGACTCGGCGATTCGCCAGGGGGAGATCCGTGTCGTGACCAGCGAGGGGAAAGGATCACAGGCGTGCTGGCACAGCGGGGTCAGCGTGGGGGCCGCCTATGGAGACGGAGGAACAACCGACCTCCCCGGGCACTTTTCCCAAGTCAAACATTTCGCCGTGGATGAAGTGACAATCGACCAACCCTTTGCGGCTTCCGCGATCCAGTTCATGTCGGAGGCCGCGTTCGGCGTGGTCCGAAACGTGACCATCAAAGATTCGCCCCAAGCGTTACTGGGCGTCGGGCTCGATTGGGGGAGTGTGGGACCAATCACGTCGGAGGATCGACAGATCAGCCGCATGCGGCGACTCTGGGAACAGGGGGAGATCTATTCGACCCACCCGCACGACATCCTGATCGAGGGCCTGCGCGTGGGCCGGTTGACCAGGAATCAGGATGGAAATGACGCGGGGGTGCGTTGCTCGGCGTGTCACAACGTCACTATCCGCGATTTGAAAGTGGAGGCGGCCGCATCGGCGATCGCGATCTTCGGCGGAGACCTGGGCTATGAATTCGCCCGGGATGATCTGCGCAGCCGCGCGCATCAGGGGTATCTTGTCGATGGCGTCGTGATGAATCGAGCGTTTCTGTTTGGACTGGCGGTCAACGGTCTGGCGGACAACGTATGGCGGGCCCAGCGGGATCATGGCTACGACGTGGTTCGGGATCCCACCAGCCCGGGCATTGACCAGCCGGTGTTTCGGAATCTCACTCTGCGGGGTTCAGGGGAAAAATCACAGGGAATCTACGCGGTCGCGATCACGCAGGCGAAATTCGACCAAGCCGACATTTCGGGATTCGAGATTGGAGTTCACGCAGAAGACTGGGTCGACGGTTTGCGATTTCAAAACACGAGGCTGATGGAAAACCAGCAGAACACGCGGATTGAAGGAGTCAAATCGCCGGCGAAAGGTGTTGAATTCGTCGAGTCAGCTTGAAACGGCTCGGTTCGGGTTCGGTGACGCAGTTTTCACCGTGTCGGTTATTCAATCGGATGCGGTCTGGCGGCCTGTCACCAGTTCCACTGCGTGGGGAATCGTCTGCCCGTGCGCCAGGACTTCCAGCCTAACAGTTTGCCGGCTGGAAATCGCGAGGGCTGCCTGCCGACAGTAGCACTCCACATTGGGCGTGGGGACTCCATTGATCCCGACGATCGAGTCGCCGCGCTCGACCCCCAATTCCTGGAGTCGGTGCCCCACGACCTGCAACCAGACCCCTGGCTGGATTTCATCGGGGTCGATCCGCGGCGGTTCCCGCGGACAATAGATCTTGAGGTCCCATTCCCGTTCCCCGGGGAGTGAAGGGGCGAGTAGGGGCTGCAACTCCACCGGGACGGTGACAACCTCAAACGATTTGCCACGCAGTACGCTCAACCGCAGCACTTCGGGCGGAAACGTCGACAGTATCAGTCGCTGAAGATCGGGGATCCCCACCACCGGAACGTGCTGCGTCATCAGCATCAAGTCATCGCCTGCCCGCAACCCCGCTTTCTCGGCGGGAGAACCCGGAACGACGTAGTCGATATGGGCCACGCGCGTCTCAACCGCCGCCTGGCCCGGCACAACATCGGCATGGACAAACGCGCCAATCCAGCCGTGCCGCGCCCGGCCAAACCTGAGAAAATCACCGATCGCCTGATTCGCGACGCGCGCGGGCAGCACGTAGCCCCGCTTGCCATCCTCCGCCGCCCGCTCGGCGATGCAGATTCCCAGGATCTCTCCATGCGTGTTCATGAGCGGGCTGCCGATATTGGAATCGGTCGCCACATTGGTTCCAATCAGGTCGATTTCGTGAACGCAAACGCGGGTGTTCTGCGTCCCGCGTCCCAGGACCATCCCAAACCGCAATGCGTCCCGACGGTCGGCGACGTCCCCCAGGGCGAGAACCGGCTGCCCGAGTTTCGGCATCTCCTTGGCGATCTGGCGAAGAACAATGCGTTGCTCGACCGGTGGGGGAAATTCCAACAGCGCCAGATCGGCCAGTTCATCCGACGCGACCAGATGGGCGATTATCGGTTCTTTCAGGTTGGCGAACCGCAGGGGGATCTCGCTCATCCCGTCCACCAGGGTCAACGAAGTGACCGCCAGCGCGCGGGAATCGACAATCACCCCGAAACCCAGGGGCCTTCCGAATTCCCCCTCCTCACCGGGGGCGTGGATCCGCACAATGGAATTTCCGATTTCCTGGCTGATCCGCAGAAGTTCGACAAGCTGGTTTTCGTCCTGCCTCTGGGCCTCGCGCACTTGAAGCTGGTACAGCCCGTCCTGACGCCCCTCTTCAATATGCCGGGCGACACGATACGCAATCTGCGGAATCGCGAAATGCAACAACACCGCCACCAGGAGCGCCAATACCAGCAGGCTGCTCCAGCGTTGCGACAGTGTTTGACGGAACATCACGGGGCGGCCGCGGAATCAGGAAGGGGTGTGTGAGGGGCACAATGGAGGCGAATCTCCGACCAGCGGATTACTCCCCTTGAGTCCACACATACTACTCACCGGCGGATCAATCTGTTGGCGCTCGCACCGCTTGGAAGGCTGCCGTGAGTCCGGCACTCTTCGCTCGGTTTGGTCGATTCCAAAGAACGCCGGTGCTGATCACCCGGTACGCCGCCAACGTCAGTGCCATTCGATGCTGACACCCTGACTTTGGCGGTCACTTCACGGCCGGCAGTTCCGCCGCTCGCAGACTGCGGAACAGCAGATCGGTCGTCGGATCGTGCCCTTGCAGACTCAGGTGCCCCGCCTTGGTTCTCAGCCCCTCCCGGGGATTCTCGCTTGGCTTGCGGGTGTCGGTCCAATCGGTGACATGCTCGCCATTCACCCAGACCGCGATGTGGGGGCCTGTCGCCGCAACGGTCATCGTCGTCCATTCAAAATCGTTCGACGCCACCCGGCGGGCGGCGATCCGCCGATAGATCGCTCCGGTCCCAAAATCGACCGGCTTAGTGCGATCATTGTCCTTCCAAGCGTTGTGAATCTGAGCCTCATACCCGTTGGAAGGATCTTTCTCGGTCCCCGCCATTGCCCGAAAAAAGACGCCGCTATTCAGGTGTTTGCCATTCGTCCGGGCATCGAACTGCAGCAGAAAATCTGCAAACGTCGCGTCCGATTCCAAGAACCCCCGGCCATCGAAAACGTGGATCGCGCCTTCCTCCACCGTGAACTTGCTCTTGCTCCCGGGAACGACATGCCATCCCGAGAGGTCTTTCCCGTTGAACAACGGATTCGCTCCCAGCGGCTTCAGAAAGATATTGCGATACTCGGCCTTGCCGGCGTTTTTTTGCAGTCCGATCAGCCCGCGGAAACGCGCCTCGGGACGGTTGTCGGTGTAGGAAAGGATTTGCTCGCCGTCGAGCCACACGTCGATCTGCTTCCCCACCACAACGACCCGATAGTTGAACCACTTTCCCTCACCGACAACCGCCTTCTGGGGCTTAACGATCCCCACGAGGCTCCCGGTGGGAAATGCCGGATGCGAGTCGCACATGTTGAGTTCGTAACAGTCTTTCGTCACTTCTTTGGGCTGGAACAACGTCCGCAAAAACACCCCACTGTTCCCTTTCGCTTCGAGCCGAAAGTCGCAGCGGAGTTCGTAGTCCGCAAACTCGGTTTTCGTGCAGAGCAGCCCGGGCTCCCCCGTGTCGCCATGGATCACCCCTTCGGAGATCTTCCAGTTCACGTCGCTGTTGGGCTTCCAGCCAAAAAACGTCTCACCGTCGAACAGTCGGATCCAGCCGTCGGCGACTTCCTCAGCCGAGAGTTGATTCAACGGCCGATCCGCGGCGACCGCCGCCGACGGTCCGAACAGGCTGGCCAGGACGACAAGGCGAAGAGCGATCAAGCGAAGCATGGGGGCGGGCCATTGGAATGGAGCAAAACAGATGACATGTGGGATCTTAGCGCACCGAATCGCGTACCTCAAGCGGTCCGAGGCCGCGTGGAGTTCAGCCGTTGTTCGAAGGCGATTCGCCAAGTTCGGCTGAGTTCGCCTGGTCCCCTCGCGGCCGCGTCAAACCGCAGACAATCCCCACCGCGGTCAGTGTCACCACCAAATTGGTTCCCCCGTAGCTCAAGAGTGGGTGCGGAATCCCCTTCGGCGGAACCAGCGCCGTCACGACCGCCACGTTGATCGCCGCCTGCAGGACGATCTGCGTCAATAATGTGAACGCCGCCGCGTACTCAAAGCTGCACGGGGCCAGGCGATTGATCAGCTTGAGACCCGCCGCGTACAACCCCAGCCAAAGCAGCAACACGCCCACCACTCCGACCAGTCCGAGTTCCTCGCCGATGACCGCGAACACGAAGTCGGTGTTCGCCTCGGGAAGGTAGCTCAGTTTCTGGTTTCCACGCCCGATTCCCGTCCCCCAGATTCCGCCGGCGGCGAGCGTCACCAGCGACTGCTTGAGGTGGTACGGTGCCTGCGTCCAGTCGTTCCAGGTTTCCAGAAAGTCCTTGACCCGTTGCAACTGGTACGGCTTGTTCAGCACAACCAATACAACGGCCGGAATCGCGCAGCTCAGCCCGACCAGAAAATTCCGCAGGGGCCACCCACTCAGAAAAAGCGCCAGTCCCGACCCCATCGCCAGAAACAACCCCGTTCCCAGATCCGGCTGTTTCATCACAAGGGGAACGGCGATCAGTACTGGGAAAACGACCGGAATGGTCCCTCGCCACCACTCTCGCAACTGCGCTCGGGCCTGATCGGCCCGCAGACAGACGTACAACGGCAGCGACAACTTCGCGAGTTCTGAAGGTTGCAGCGAAAACCCGCCAAACCGGAACCAGCGCTGGGCTCCCTTCACAGTCGAACCAACGCCGGGGGTCAGCACCAGAACCAAGAGTACGATGGTCAGCCAGAAAAACGCCGGTGCCCCACGCCTCCACACCGAAATGGGAAGTAGCGACGCCAACACGCCGGCCGCACATCCCACCGCCGAGTACAACACATGGCGCGACAGATACACTTCCTCGTAACGCGTGGGGCGCGATGTGTTGCTGGCGCTGTGAACCATCAAGGTTCCCAGTCCCAACAGCACGGCGACCAACGCCAGAAAGAGTTTGCGCTCCGGTTCCATGTCGGCATAGATCGGCGATTCTCGGAAATGGAATCGATCCGGGAACGGGTTATGCCGATTCGCGCCGGGTTTCCACCACCGGGAACAACCCCGCGACGAATTGGCTAAGGAATCAGCCGTTCCTGGCGCAGCAAGTGGACAACCGACTCCATTCCGTCGATTGTGCGGTCGATGTCGTCGGCGGAGTGAACCCCCGAGAGCATCGCCCGCCAGCCGAAAAAGTCGACGCCATTCAATAGCAGCGCGCACCGAAACGCGTGACTCAATCGCGTGTCGATTTTCCGGTCGAGTTTCGCGACCGAATTGCCAAACGGAATGAACTCGTCATTTGTCGGTCGGGGACCATCGTACTCGGGGACGATCGTCACCCCCGAAAACTCTCCGAACGCGATCCAGTTCACATCCAGCCGGGCGAACAGCTCGTTGAGACCGGTCCGCAACCGCAGTCCCATCTCGTTCGCCTGTTGACAGAGCTGGCCCTTGGCGACTTCACTGAGTGCCGCGACGCCAGCGACCGCCGACAACGGGTTCCCGTTATACGTTCCCGGGTGCTTCATTTTCTTGCCCCACCGGTTTTCGAATTCCAGTGCGGACATCAGATCGGCCCGGCCGGCGAGCGCCCCGCCGGGGAGGCCTCCTGCCAGAATCTTCGCCATCGTTGTCAGGTCGGGGGTGATTTCGTAATGTCCCTGGGAACCGCCAGGATGCACCCGGAAACCGGTGATCACTTCATCAAAAATCAGGATCACGCCCTTCCTCGCGGTCAATTCCCGCAGACCGCGCAGGAATTCCCCGCGCATGGGAACCAGCGCCCAGTGTCCGCCGGTCGCCTCCAGAATGACGCAAGCCGGGTCATGTTCATCGATCGCCCGCTCGACAGCGGCCAGAGCGTTCGGGGGAACCACCACCAGGTCGTCCAGCACGTTGCCGGTAATCCCCGGCATCCCATATTCACCCGTCCCATAGGGGGGATCGGCGGCCGGAATCAGCAGATCATGCCAGCCGTGAAAGTGTCCTTCGAATTTCAGCACCTTTCGCTTGCCGCTGACAATCCGTGAGACGCGCAGCGCCATCAGGGTCGCTTCGGTTCCACTGTTGACGAACCGGACTTTTTCGGCACTGCGGATCAGCCGCTGAACCCATTCGGCCCAGTCGATTTCCTGTTCATGACAGGCCCCCGGATGCGTGGCGAGCGCGGCCTGCCTCTGCACTGCCTCAACAACCGCCGGGTGACTATGCCCGAGCAGCAGCGAGCCATGTCCCATCCAATAATCGATGATCTCGTGGCCGTCGCGATCGTATTTCTTTGAGCCCAGCGCCCGATCGATGTAGATCGGGAAAGGGGTCAGATAGCGCCCGTCGTGGGTGACACCGTTGGGGAAGATCTTGCGTCCCCGTTCAAAGAGCTTTGCCGAGCTGGGGAATTTCTCGGTGTAGAGCTGGTTCAGCGACGCGACAGCGGTGTCTGGCATGGCGGCGGGAGGAAGGAACAGGGGGAGGGTCGGGGAATGTCGGCTGGGAATTTTACAACCGAGCCGCGCCCGTCAGGAAGCGGTGACCGGCTTCCGCTTCCTGACGGGCGCAGCTCTGCGAAAACCCATTTATTCTGACGCGTGGAACTTCAGGTGATGTCGAGCAGTTTACGTTGGTGTTACTGAGGTTTCTTGGCCGCGGGTAGCGACTGGTCCAGTTTCGTCGCCAGCCGCGCCCCCAGCAGCGCGGGGGGAATGTAAACCAGCAGCAGCGTTCCCCAGCACCACAGGGGATGAGGAATCGACAGCAAATTCAGGATGCCGAACGTCAACATGACACAACCCACGACCAGTGCGAGGCGCGGGGCGTTCGCCGGAGCGATTTTGGTCGCGATGAATCCCCCCACCAGACTCCCGACGAAATGGGCGACCTCGACGATGACAATCGCCGACACGGGGAGCGCCGCGATCCACTCTTTAAATTCGGGAGTTCCTGGCTTCGTCCCCTCAGGCATGGGGTGTTGAGAAATCGAGATCGACTGGATCAATCCGACGCAGAACCCGCCAGCCAGCAGGCCCAGAAAAACGGCACTGAGAATGCGTCCCATCGAATCGCGATTTCGGTTGGGTGAAGGGGTTGTCGTTTTGAGATTGGGATGTTTCACGGGAGCCCGCGAGGAAGTGTCGGGCGCCAGTCCCGTTTCCACTGCAGTCGAAACATCGGCTGCCAGCATGCGCGAACCGGAGGAGGAACGCAACCGGGTCAGACATTTCCCTTCAATCGGTTCGCGGACTATACTTTCCGGCGCTCGATTCGCTCGAGGGAACCGGGGGGTGCGCTCAGCGCATTCCCGTAGTTCCATCGGACGGAAGGTTCACTTGCGATTCCCCGGTTCTGACTCAGGAACGTCTCATGTTGCGTCGTTTGTTTGCCGTCGTTTTCACCTTGAGCGCGCTGCTCGTCTGCCAGGCTCAAGTGAATGCCCAATCGTCACCACTCGATGCGGTCGGAACCGACGCGGCCGTCGTCTTGCGACTCCGGAACCCGAAAGCGTCCGTAGAGAAAGTCGCCGAACTGGTCGACGCCGCCAAGGAAGGGATGGGGGGTCAGGTTCGGACCCAGTCAGGCGCGATTGGAATGCTCATCTCGAATCCCACACTGGCGGGAGTCGATATGGAGCAGGATTGGTACGCCGCCGTCTACGTTCCCGAAGGGGAAGACAAGGCGACCGGAGAGCCGGAGGTCGTTTTCATCATCCCGGCGACCGACCTCAAAGCGATGAAGAAGGCGCTGGATTCCGACCTCAAATTCATGGAGAGCGGGAAGTACGGTATCTACACCAGCGAGGGAAAAGCCGCTGAGAAGACGGCGAAGCGGCTGAAGGGGGAAGGGAAATCGATTCTGTCGCTGGCGGACAAGGAAACGAACGAACTGTTCGCGAAGGGAGATATTTCGGTCGCGATCAATGTGAAGTATCTGGCGACCGTGTACGCCGACGAAATCGAACAGGGGTTGCAGCAGGCGCGTCAGCAATTGGCGAACCTGCCCGATGATGGGGCGGGTGGTCCTGTCGCAGGAGGCATGAACCCGAAACAGGCCGCTGAGATCGCGGGGAAATTCCTGCAGTCGATGGAAACCGGGTTGAAAGACGCTCTGTCCTGCACAATTGTCGCCAACATCTCGAAGGACGGGGTCGCCTTCGAAGACATCGTGCGATTCGCACCGAACAGCCCGACCACGAAGTTTCTGGCGAAGCACAAGCCGTCGGCGATGCCGGTGCTGGCCAAGATGCCCGCGTCGGCCGCCGCCTACTTTGGCATCAGCGTCGACATGCCGGAATTGATGAACCTGAGCATGGAGCTGCTCAAGTCGTCGATGGGAGATAAAGGGAAGGAACTCGCCGCTGGGATGAAGAGCCTGGGCGATCTCAAGTATGGTGCCACGGTCGGGTCGATGTCGCTGGGGAGTATGACCGAAGGGATCTTCCGGACGGTCAGTGTCGCGGAAGTCAGCGATCCGCTCAAACTGAGGGACGCGACGCGCAAGATGCTGGGATCGATCGGTTCGATCGAAGTGGGGAACGGCATCAAGGAGAGTTTCACGGTCACACCCGACGCCGAGACGATTGGTTCGAATAAAGCCGACCTGACCAAGGTGGAGCTCGATTTCGATCCGAATGACCCGATGGCGGCGATGATGGCCCAGTACATGGGAGTGATGTACGGCCCCGAAGGCATGACGACCCGCTCGGTCTTTTTGAAAGATCGCGTCGTTCAGGCGATGGGCGGGGGACAGGAGATGATGGAATTGGTGCTGACCAGCCTGTCGGCGACCGCGCAAAGCGGAACACCCGCGCTCAAGACCCGATCCAAACTTAGTGATCAGGTGAACCTGCTCGGATTGATCGATCTCCCCGGGACGGTTGGCAAGGCAGTCCAGATTGTTGGTGAAAGCGACATCGGCAAGATGTTCCTGCCACTCGACGAAGAGACGCTGAAGGCCCTGGAACTTCCCTCGAGCTACAGCGGCATGTCGCTGGTGACGGAGCCACAGGGGCTGCGGGTTCGAACCGTGATTCCGGTCGAGCAGATTCGTGGCGCGGTGAAATTGGCCGAGGTTCTCCAGAAGTTCCAGGGCATGGGAGCGGGAATCAACGCGGGTGTCGAAATTCAGGAGGTGCAATAACCATGGCCGCTGAAGAAAAATACGATCCACGTCGTGAATCGCTGGTGAACGAGACCAGAACCAACTGGGACGCCAGCCTGTCGAGCCTGAGCCCAACTGACAAAGCGTGGCTGGCGGAGGCGGTACACCAGTCGCCGGCGAAAGCCGCCAAGATTGGTTACGAGCGCTCGCACACGGGATTCGTCCGCGAAATCACCGTGACGGTCGCCGACGTCCAACGGCTCTACAACGAACGGCAGGCGGTCCGATAGGACTGAGGCGGGCCGAGAACTCGGTTCACGCGTACCACAACGCAGCGCATTGGCCTCACAGGATGGGTCTTGGATCCCTCCTGTGAGGTTCTGCGTTTTGTCCCTAGAACGCCCCCATGCAAAAATCCCTCGACCGTAAACTCGCCGCCATTCACGCTGATCCCTCGGGTTGTCGTGAATTCATTCTCGCCGACGCCAAAGACGCCGACATGGCGTTCGGCATGGGTGCGCCGGGTCGAAGCCCCGAGCGGCATGATGGAGAGTTGCGGTTCAAAACTCTGGCGGACTATCGCGAGCAGATCCGTCAGATTGTACGGTCGGAATTCGTCGACATCATGCTCATGTCGGCGAGTACCAATGAACAACTGACGATCGTCGAGCGTCTGTTCGACAATTCTCCCATCACCCCGGCAGCCCGCGCCAACGACACGACCGACATCCACGTGCTGCGTGGCGGTCGGATTCACACCGCGCCTTCGCACCCGTTTCGAACAGCGTCGCTCGACCATATCCAGTGTGGCGAACTCGATTGCGCTCCGGAAGATCGCACCCGGGGGGCGAATCTGGGGCTGTACTCCATTACGTTCAACAACGATCCCGAGCGAGATCGCATCGCACTCGAACATTTCAAGGTGTTTCGGGAAGAAACCGAGCGGAAGGGGTTTCGGTATTTTCTCGAAGTGTTCGATCCCAATGTCCCCGATGCGGTTCGGCCGGAAACTCTCGGGGCGTTCATCAACGACGCGATCGCCCGTACCCTGGCCGGGGTGGCGCAGGCGGGTCGCCCCGACTTTCTCAAGATCGTCTACCATGGCCCTCAGGCGATGGAGGAACTGGTCCGCTACGATCCGCACTTGGTCGTCGGAATCCTGGGGGGATCGGCGGGTACCACGCGTGACGCTTTCCAGCTTTTGCACGACGCGAAAAAGTACGGGGGGCGCGTCGCGCTGTTTGGCCGCAAGATCAATAACGCCGAGAATCAGTTGGCGTTTGTGCAATTCCTGCGATTGATCGCTGATGGAGACCTGGAACCGGAAGAAGCGGTCCGGGCGTATCATGCCGTCCTCGAGCGGCTGAAGATCACGCCGACCCGCCCGCTGGAGGTCGATCTGCAGATCACCGATGGCTCGATGAGCTACGCGGGCACAAAGACCATCAGCGCGCCGGCCCCGTCTCCGCCAGCCGCCACGACAACGGTCGCCACCGACAAACCGACTCAATCAGTCGCCCCACCCGCCGGTGCGGGTTCCACGCCGATCAAACCGTCGACGGGAACTGTGGATTTCGCCCGCATGACGCCCGAGCAACGGTTGCAATACCACCGAGATCGCTTGAACCGGATGTTGGGTGACAATTCCTGATTTTTATCATCCCAGCCTCGCCCATCCCTGTCGCGGTTCCTCGACAACTGGCTGATCCAAACCGATCAGATTTCTAGCCGTCCGCTGAATGGTCGGGTAACCTAGGGTGCTTCCCGATCCCTCGGAATCCAATCCCCGTTCATGCCCTACGATCACCTCAGTGAGTTCCTCGGCGAGCTGCAAGATGCCGGGGAACTGTTACGGATATCGGCGGAGGTCGATTCCACGTTGGAAATCGCGGGGATCACTCACCGGGTCTGTCAGCCGTCCCATTCCGCCCCCGCGCTGTTCTTCGAACGAGTCTCCGGATCCCCCTATCCCGTCGTCACCAACCTGCTGGGGAGTGAATCCCGAATCAGCAAGGCGTTGGGGGTCGCATCCCTCGACGAACTCTCTTCCCGCATCGCCGCTCTCCTTCGGCCTGAAATCCCCACCGGGCTGATCGACACGCTGAAGCGGCTGCCCCAACTGTCGCAGATCTCCAAACTTCCCCCGCGCACGGTCCGCAGCGGGGCGTGTCAACAAGTCGTTCGATTGGGCCGCGACGTCGTTCTTCGCGAATTTCCCTTCCTGCAAAGTTGGCCACTGGAAACCTCGCGCTCGCTGACGCAGACTCAAGTCTTCACCAAGCATCCCGAATCGGAACAGCGGGACGTCAGCCGGACCGCGCTGATTGTGAAAGACACGACCACCTGCTGGCTACCCTGGTCAGTGCACGACATTGGCACCCGGAACTTTCACGCCTATCGCCGACAGGGATTGCGAATGCCTGTCGCGGTGGCGCTGGGGGGTGACCCGGCGTGTGTGTTCACGGCGGCGACTCCGTTTCCCGCGGGGATCGATCCGTGCCTGGCCGCCGGGTTCTTCCGTGGACAGCCCCTCGAACTCGTGAAATGCCGGTCGATCGATCTCGAAGTCCCGACCGGTGCCGAGGTCGTTTTCGAAGGGTACATCGACCCGGCGGAACCGTGGGAACCCGTGGGCACCCAGGGTGTCGCAAGCGGATTCTACAGTTTGGATGCGCTCGCACCTCTGTTCCACGTGACGGCGATCACCCAGCGGGCCAATCCGGTCGTCCCGACGAACATCGTCGGCCGATCTTCGAACGAAGATGCCTGGATCGCCAAAGCGACTGAACGAATCCTGCTTCCGTTGCTGAGTCTGATGCTTCCGGAAGTGGTCGACGTGGGTTTGCCACGATGTGGATCGAAAAACGTGCTGTTTGTCAGCATCCGCAAGCAATACCCCCTGCAGGCCCGGAAGGTGATGGCGACCCTGTGGGGGTTGGCCCCGTCTCTGTTCGCCAAGATTCTCGTTGTGGTGGACGAAGAGGTCGACGTTCACGTCCCCGAGGATGTATGGTTTCATGTCGCCGCCAATGTCCATCCCGGGAGAGATGTGCAGGTTCACGACGGTCCGAGCGATGTGTGGGATCATTCGACACCCATCGCCGGCATGGGGCGGGCGATCGGTTTTGACGCCACCCGAAAGTCGGCGGGAGAAGGGCACCCGCGCGACTGGCCCGGTGAATTGCTGCCGTCGAAAGCGGTTCAAGATCTGCTGGATTCGCGCTGGAGCGAATACGGCTTGGGCGGCCAGACTCCAGCCACGTACTGACACTCCACCGAAATCAACCGTTCTTCCACGTCCTTCTTATGACAACCCCAGTTCCTTCCACTCCCGCCGTCGACAAGTCGGGTGACAAAGTCCGCCGAATGTTTGGCGAGATTTCGTCCCGGTACGATTTCTTGAATCACCTGCTCTCGGGGGGGACCGATTACTACTGGCGGTGGCGGGCAGTTCGCGCCGCCCCGCCCCGGGGAGCCGCGCCAATTCTCGACGTCTGCACCGGCACGGGAGATCTGGCGCTGGCCTATTGGAAGGCGGGCCGGGAACGCGTTCCGGTCACGGGGGCCGACTTCACTCCCGAGATGCTGGTGATCGCCGACAAGAAAAGCGTCGCCCAGCGGGCTCGCGGCGAAGCGGCGGGGATTCCACTGAAATTCCTCGAAGCCGACACGCAAAACCTCCCGTTCGAGGCGAATCAGTTTCAGATCGTGTCGGTCGCGTTCGGATTGCGGAATGTCGCCGACACCCGCGCCGGACTGCGCGAGATGTTTCGGGTGTGCCAACCGGGGGGGCGGGTTGTGGTTCTCGAATTCTCGATGCCGACGAATCGGCTGCTGCGCGGAATGTACAGTTGGTATTTCCGCAACATTCTGCCGCGGATTGGACAATTCTTCGCCCGCAACAGTTCCAAAGCCTATAACTACCTGCCCGACTCGGTGGGGCAGTTTCCCCAAGGTGAAGAACTGACGGGGATGATGCAGGAATGTGGCGCGTCCAGCGCAACGTTCACTCCACTGACGTTTGGCGTCGCCACATTGTACATCGGCATAAAATAGGCCCGGCGCGACTCGATCCGCCGGGATCGGCCGATCCCGCAAATTCCGATTCACGCCCGACCCCCGAATCGTTCATGTCTCATTACGTTCTGGCAATCACTGGTGCCAGTGGTGCCATCTACGCGCTCCGGCTGCTGCAATTGTTGCTCGCCTCGGGCCACGTCGTTCATTTGGTGATCAGCCGGTCCGGCGCGCAGGTGCTGGCGACAGAACTGGGGCTGGCCGTCGATCTGCGGGACTTTCAAATTTCCCAGCTCTTCCCCGAAATCTCCCCCGTCGCCGCCGAGTCTCCCGCGACACTCTCTTTCTACGGCGGATTTCGGACGCTTCCCACGCCACTCCGGCTCGCGAATTTGCGCTATCACCGGTTCGACGACTTCACAGCGGGGATCGCCAGCGGTTCCTTTCTCACCAAAGGGATGGTGATCTGCCCCTGTTCGATGGGAACACTGGCCAGCCTCAGTGGGGGCCACTCAGAAAATCTCATCCAGCGGGCGGCCGATGTGCATCTCAAAGAGCGTCGGAAGCTGATCGTCGTTCCCCGCGAAACACCGATCTCCAGTATTCAGCTCGACAACATGCGCCGTTTGTCGGAGGCAGGGGCGACTGTCATGCCCGCGATGCCGGGCTTCTACCACGGTGCCCAGACGATCGCCGACCTTGTCGACTTCGTGGTGGGGCGCATCAGCGACCATCTGGGGGTCGAACACCAGTTGTTCAAACGCTGGGGAGACCAGGACGGTTGATCTCCCGGGTTCGCCTCCGTGAGGATCACTTCGACTCAGGCGGGTCACTTCGCACGGGAATGCTGATCACCAGACCCGCGAATCGCGGCGTTTTGGAACCTTCTCGAAAGATCCCGCCGTGACAACTGATGCACCCATCCCCAAGGGGAATCGCGCCGACCCGCCGATAGTAGCCCTCTTCGATGATCTCCACCTCCGCTTTGCCAGCGGCGATTTCCTTGGCGGCGGATTTCTCGAATTCGCTTTTGGGCTCATGGTTGATGCTCATCGCCTTGAGATTCACCGAGATCCAACGGGCATCCGCGCGGGACTTCTGTTTGATCTCGGCGAAGATATCTTCCATCGCCCGGGCGGGGAGAACCGCTTTTTCCCGTTGAAAATAGTGATGGTGCATCACATCGAGCGTCGCCGCGTACACGTCGTGCATTACCGTCGCCCGGTCGCGCGCGACGGCGACCGTCACCCGGTCTTTCTCCGCGATTCGAGGCACGGCACCGCCCGGCTGCTCGTCCCCAGCGGCGACGGTCGATTTCCCAAGTGGTGCGAACCCGCTGACAATCGCGCCGCAGAACACGAACGCGATCACACAGACAAACCCGCTTCGCAAAAACGATTGGGGGCTCATGGGAATTCTCCGGTTTGATGGGACGGCACTGTCTGAGATCGGTTGACAGACAAGGTGAGACTGCGCGACTCAGGTCGCGACGACCGGACACGGGGGGACTCCGCAGGTCGGTCCGACGGACCGCGGAATATCACAGAGGGGCATCACACCGGTCGCCGACTGCATCAATTGTCCGATCGTCACACGTGCGAAGGCCGCTTCGGTCGCGGCGTACGACCGATCCAATTCCGCATGGAGGGGACAGAGCGTGGTGTGCGAGGGGAGACCGAGCGGGCAATGTCGAATTCGTTCGAGCGGGGCCACCGCATTTACGACATCCAGAATGGTTGTCGACGTCGCGTCGCAAGCCAGTGAATACCCGCCCCCGGGGCCGCCGCGCGAACGGACGAGCCCCGCGCGGACGAGATCCTGCAGTACCTTGTGCAGGTATCGACGGGGGGTTTTCGTCCGTTCTGATAGCTGGTCGGCGGACTCGGCCCGCCCGACCCCGTTCGCCAGACACGCGACCGTTCGCAGCGCATACTCAGCGGTTTTCGACAACATCGCAGATGGCCTCGCTGGGATCGGACACTGGAGCGTGCAACAGCAGGTCGCGTTGACTCCGAGTCAATTCTACACATCTATATGCAGAATTCAATCGAGCTGGCGATTCGGTCGACGGCACCCGTTGGCAACGTGCCGTGACTTGGCTAGCAGTCCGAAACAACGTAGGCAGCACTCTCTGAGTGCCTGCCTCGGTGTGCGTTCGATGCAAAAAAACGCGCCCCGGGGCCATACGAACGACCCGAGGTGCTGCCGCTTTGGCAACACGTTCGACGTCCGCCACTCGCCGAACTTTTCAATCAACGTCGTGGGCCGCCCCCAGTACGTCTCTCGACCGCCGCCCGCACAGTGGGCCGCGCATTTAGAAAATGCGGGCTACGTTGTGGCACTCTCTGAGTGCCTGCCCCGCTACGCGTTCGACGCGAACAAAACCGCCCAAAGGCCATCCCCACGACCCGACCGGTGCCACCTCGTCAATACTCTTCCATCGAAAGTGGCCAATTGTCGTCCAGTTCAGTCGATGTCGTGAGCGGTCAGTGTCGCCTGCCACAATCGATGTCGTGGTTCGCAAAATTTCTGCGTTTCACAAGCACAACCGAGCAGTTAAAGACAAAAACACCCGGTGGAATTCCACCGGGTGTTTTCGTGTCTCAAGGCCAAACAAAACGGCGAACCAAAACCAAGCGGTTCACGCCGTACACCAGAGCATTACCCAATCAGTTCTTTAATCGGCGTTCCGCCGTCGGCGATCTTCATCGGGCGGCCGTTTTTCGAGGTGTGAACGATGTTGGCGGGAATTCCCAGGGCGCTAGCGGCGGTCGCCCAGATGTCGCCCGGGAGGTAACTCTGGCTGACGCACTGCACGCCATCCGCATCGGTTTCGCCAACCGCGACACCGCCACGCAAACCGCCACCGCCAATCATCACCGACCAGCTCGCGGCCCAGTGGTCGCGACCGGTGTCCTGGTTGATCCGCGGCGTCCGTCCGAATTCACCCATCCAGACGATCACAGTGTCTTTCAGGATCCCGCGCTGGTCCAAATCGGTGACCAGGCCGGAAATCGCCCGGTCAATGATCGGCAGCTTCTGGGTCTTCAGATTGTTGAAGACTCCCTGATGCAGATCCCAGCCGCCGAAATCGACTTCGACGAACGACACGCCCGACTCGACGAGCCGACGGGCCATCAGGCAACCCATTCCGAACGGATTCCGGGCTCCCATTCCCATCGCGCCACCCGCCGCGTTCGCGCCGGTGCCACAGTACATCGCGACCGTTTCCGGCTTCTCTTCGGTGACTTTGAACGCCGACATTTGCGGCGAAGTCATCAGATTGACCGCCTTCTTGTAGACCTCCTGATGGTCCTTCGGAAGTTGGCTGCGCGACGTCTTGATGAAGTCGGACTCCACGGTTTTGAACATATTCAGACGTTGATCGAGACGGGCGGCACTCAGGTCACCCGACTGCACCGCGTTCCGAATCTCGCCATTGTTCCCGACAACGAACGGAGCGTTCATCATCCCCAGGAACCCCGGCCCCATGCTGGGACCACCGATCGACACGAACGAGGGGATCTGCAGCCATTCCCGTTTCGCACCGATTTCGTAGCTCACCACCGACCCGAACGTCGGGTGAATCACGGTTGGGTTCGGGACGTAGCCGGTGTGCATGTAGTAGCGACCGCGACCATGATCGGCCTCACGCGTACTCATCGAACGCACGACCGACAGGTGCTTCATCACTTTGGCGGTTTCGGGCATGTGTTCGCTGATCTGCAGATCGCCCGAGGTGGAGACCGGCTTGAATTCCCCGCCGTTCTTGGAACCGGGCTTCAAGTCCCAGATGTCGATCGTGGGAGGGCCGCCGCTCATCCACAACAGAATGCACGCTTTGTTGTTCTTCTTGAGCTGGTCGGCGTTCGCTTCGAGGTTCTGCAGAAACTGCAGTCCGGGAATCAACGTCGCGCCGGCCGCTAAGTGCTTCATGAAATGCCGACGTGACATGCCGGCGGGAATTGTCAGCGGGTTGAGGTTCATCAGGCACACACCAAAAAAAAGTGACTGTCGGCTCCGGAGCCACCCGAGTGGACGGATTGTGTCGAACGACGGACTTGGAACAAGGACCGGCCGGGAACCGGTGGACTTCAAACTCGACGAACTAATGGACCAGAATGAACTCGTTGGAATTCAACAAGGCCCAGTACAAATCCTGGTACGCTTCCAGGGGAGACTTCGCATTCTTCATAACCTGGTTGGCGGCGGCAAGCTCCTTGGCCGTTGGAACCCGCGACAGGGTCGCCAGATAGAGCAGCTTGGCTTTGTCGGCGGGCTTCGCTGTCGCGGTCATGGCCTGATTGAGCGTACTCCCCTGCGCCGGCTTGAGCGCGTTCTGAATCAGCTCGCCGTTCATCATCATGAGCGCCTGGGGAATCGTGCCGTCAAACGTCGTCGACTCGTCATTCTCGTCGGTTCCAAACGTCTGCACGAACTGCTGCAACCACTGCTGGCGACGTGCTTCCGCTTGATCCCAACCGCCACTCCCCGAGCGATGCGCATTGGTCGCGACCAGCAACGAATCGTACAACTGCTCAACCGACATCGACTTCATGTAGAGATGACTGAACGTCGGCATTTCGCCCGCCGCCGGGTCATCTTTCATGTTCCCGTCGTTGAACCGACTCGTCAGATTGTACGCCTCGGAATTGCAAATCCAGCGAATCAATTGTTTCAAGTCGTAATTCGCCTTCACCAGCTCCCGCGACATCCGTTCCAGCAGTTCCGGGTGCGACGGGGCTTTGTGCGGACCCATGTCGTCCACCGGTCGGGTGAAGCCAAATCCGAAGAAGTGACCCCACATCCGATTGACGGTGGCGTCCGCCAGTTGTGGCTTCTCACCGGCGACAATGATCTTGGCCAGTTCTTTGCGACGTTCGGTCCCGCCGTCGGGAGAAACCTCCACGTCATTGAATTTCGGGTACGCCACCTCCATCACACCATTGCGGCGTTCGAAGTACACCGGGCCGTCGTAGTCCTGATGAGCCAGTTCGAAGTACGAAAAGTCCATTCTCCCGGTCTTTTCGTTGTACTCACGATGCTCAATCCGACGCATCTGCTTGAAAAAGCTGTTGAATTCCCAGAACGAATTCTGCTTCCAGTCGTTGAACGGATGGTTGTGACACTGCGTGCATTGCACCTGGATCCCCAAGAAGAGCCGCGCACTGATCGCAGTCGCGGGAACCCCACCCTCGTTCAGATGCGACAACAGAAAATTCGTCGCACCGTTCTCTTCAAAGTGTCCCTCGGCAGTCAACAGGTCGACAACGATCTTGTCCCAACCGCGGTTGCGACCAAACGACGTCCGCAAGAACTTCTGCAACGCCGGTCGGCTAATGTTTTGCGGTGTCGCGCGACCAATCAACAGGTTTGTCCAAATCGTGGTGAACTGCCGGACGTAACCCGGATCTTCGAGCAGCTTGTCAATCAGCTTGGCGCGCTTGTCGACCGACTTGTCAGCCAGAAAAGCCTGCACCATGTCGAGATCGGGAATATGCCCCACCAGATCGAGATGCACCCGCCGAACCCACTCGGAATCGTCCGCCGGCGACGACGGAATGACGCCGTTCTCCGCCCATCCCTTTCGCACCTGCGCATTGATAAAATCGATCAGCTCGCGGTACGACCCGTCGTAGCCCGTCGAATACACCTCGGTGGGAACCTCACCCTTCACTTCCTTCGACTTCGATCCCCCTTCCCCCTCCGCACTGGCCTTGACGACACCGTCTCCCTTGACACCGTCTCCCTTGACCCCGTCTACTTTGGCCCCCTTCCCTCGGTCGACGCGCCGCGTGGCATCCCGACTCCCCCCCCGCTCAACGGTCCGCGTTTTTTTCGCAGTTTCCGTCGAGGTGTCTGCTCCGGCCGCTGCAGCGTCTGACCCGTGGATCAACGACCAACACAACACCACCGCCAGGCTCACCCCCCCAGCAGCGGCCAGCAATGACTTCGTCCGAAGTCTCGCCGCAGGCATCAGTTGGAACATTTTTCCTCCCGTCTCGAAACCATTCGCCTCAGGACCGTTGCGTTTTGCTACACGCAATCCGCTACATGTCCCAGATCACTCCACTCGGGCTTCCCACCGAGATTGCGATCAATCTGACGAAAACTCGGATCGTTCGTCTTTTTCATCACGCAACCGCTGCGGAAACCCGTGGATTACTCGCGTTTTCACACGAATAATCCCCACGTCGGGTATAGAGAGCAAGATTCGCGCCAATTTTCTTGCGAAATTCTGAATACTTGGTTTCAATCCGCGACGTCGTCCGTCGTTGAATGTCGACGCGCGACCGGAATCGCCCGATACAATCTCAGCAGCCCCAGCAAAGCGGCCATTCCACCAATCAACAGGATCGCAAGGCCAATAAGCGTTGGAACGTGCCCGAATAGATCTCGGGTACGCTCCCAGATGAGTCGCCATGTGAACAGGACAATAACGGCAGCCGCCGCCAGGCACGGACCATAGGGAAGCGCTTTCCGCCCCACGGTGAATTGCAGTAACAATCCGACGAGCAGGCCGCAGACCGGGGCGATGAGAAACACACAGACCACCGGCTGCCAGCCCATAAAGCCGCCGATCATCGCCATCAGCGTGACGTCTCCCAGTCCCAGAGCTTCCACCCCCAGAACGGCCTGAGAGACAAACCGGGCGAGCCAGGTGAGTCCCGCGCCGACAATCATCCCCACCAGGCTCCAGACGAGGCCATGCCAATGGTGGCTCTGCTTGATCCAGCCGGGAATCGCCGGTCCCACATCGGGCAGCCAGTGATTCCAGTCGACCCAGACTGGAATCAACTGCATATTGCTGATCGCGAATGCCCCGATCACCGCCAGGATTGTCCCCGTCGCGGTGATTTCGTCGGGAATGATGTACTGGTCGAGGTCGACCACCGTCGCGGCGATCAACAACGCGACGAATACCAGGTGGTACATCACCCGCCACTGCGCCCAGTCGATCGATCCCCCCTCGATCAACGATTGGCACCGTCCCGCGATGACCGCGACCGGGAGCGCCGCAGTCAAGACGACGCTGGTCACAAGAATCGCAATCGCCGGTGCCATCTGCAGTCGATAGGGCGAACCCCGTTCCATTGACAGCAGCCGGTTGCACCACCGCACCAGCAACCAACCGATGGCCAGCCCCACCGGCGCGAAGGCGGCGACGTGCGCGACCGAGTCGGCACGCGTCACAAACTCAAACCAATGCTGATTGATCCCCCGCAACCAGTCGATCACCGCACCTCCCCGGCCATCGCGGCACACAACCCGTTACCAGTTCGTGAACGATCCGTCCGCTCGCGACCAAATGGGACAACGCCCCTCGGGAAGCGGGGGATAATCCTTCGCTTTGGCTTCGTCAAACGTCACGCCCAAGCCCGGACGCGTCGGGGGCAGCAGGTGCCCCGCTTCGTACGGCACCTGGACCGGGAACAGATCCTGAAGGTATCGCCCGGGAATCCTGGGCAATTCCTGAACGCCAAAACAGCTCGACGCGAGGTCCACGTGCAGACATGCAGCCGTTGATACCGGCCCCAAGGGATTGTGCAGCGCCAGCCGCATGCCATGTGTCTCGCACCAGCCCGCGATCTTCATCGTCTCGGTGATGCCCCCCACAATGCAGACGTCGATGCGCGCGAAGTCGACCAGGTCTTCTTCCAGCAGTTGCCGAAACTCCCATTTCGTCGCGTATTGCTCCCCAACCGCCAGCGGCACATTCGCCTGCTGTGACAGTTTTCGATACATCTGCGGATTCTCGCACCGCAACGGGTCTTCGACGAAGTACGGTTGATACGGTTCGAGTTGCCGACAGAACAGCAGTGCGTCGGCCGGCTCCAGTCGCGTGTGGACATCGACCAGCAATTCGATATCGGGCCCAACTCCCTCGCGCAGGGCGGCGAAGTCCGCGACCCCCTGTCGCAACGCCGGCCGGGGATCGAACACCGAGCCGTCCCCCCCGCCCCGAATCTCCGTGCGGATGAACCGGAAGCCTTCCGCGACCAGTTTTTGAGCCGCCGCCACCAGTTCCTCTGTGAAATTTCCCCGGGCGTGCGGATAGCAAGCGACTTTGTCGCGCGTCAGTCCGCCGAGCAGTTGGTAGATAGGCACTCCCAGCGCCTGCGCTTTGATGTCCCACAGAGCGATGTCGAGAGCGCTGATCGCCGCGCAACCCACGCGTCCCGCGGGAAAGAAGCCGCTGCGAAACATCACCTGCCACAGATGTTCGGTTCGGAATGGATCCTGCCCCTTGAGCAGTGGCTCGACCGCGCGAATGAAACCCGCGGTCGATTCTTCGCGCCACGTGATCCCTCCTTCGCCAACGCCGCGAAGACCGGTATCAGTCTCCACAACCACGAACAGGAAATTGCGTTCCGCGCCGATGAGATACGGGGTGATGCGAGTGATCTTCATGGTGGCTTCCGTTCTAGTCGACCGGAGCGGGAAATTCCATCGAGCTGGCTCAGACGGCCAGCGAGCAGTGTGAGTCGGCCGTGCGCGCGACAACGGGCATTGCTGTTGGAGTTCGGGTGATCCGAGCGCCGAAAGGGGCCGTTGAAAAATCTCTGACCGAACTGCGGAATGTCGTTGCACCGCCAGAACGCGGTATTGAAAACTCTGCCACCCCCAACGTGCCGGTCAGAACACTGCCCCGAGCGTGGCGATCGCTTACAATCCGAGACACATCCCCCCGAACCCGCGCCCCGAGAATTCCTCCATGCTGAAGCAGATTCCCCCGGTAATTTCCCCCGACCTGATGTTGACCCTCATGCAGATGGGGCACGGGGACGAACTGGTTCTCGCCGACGGCAATTATCCGTCCGCCTCGAATGCCCGGCGGCTGGTGCGATGTGACGGGCATGGGGTGCTGGAACTGCTGGAAGCGATTTTGAAATTCTTGCCGATCGATACGTTCGTCAAGGACGTCGCGATCGTGATGGAGCCGGTCGATCCGCAGCCGGCTGATCCCCCCGTGTGGGCGGGCTTTTCGCGGTTGCTGGAGGCGGGTGAGGGGCGGACAATTGAGCTGACCCGGATCTCACGCCAGGAATTCTACGACCGCTCCCGGACCGCATACGCGATCGTGGCGACCGGTGAGACCGCCCTGTACGCGAATATCATCCTGAAGAAGGGGGTGGTGCACCCGGTGAAATAGGGCTGCGAAATGCCGGCATGTTGCCACCCGGCAGCCGCGTTCCTAAACTCGGGGCATGGACGGAATTGATGTTCGCAACCTAGAAAAACAGTACCAGGTCTTTCGCAAACGCGAAGGGGTCTGGGCGTCGCTCCGTTCTTTGGTCACCCGGCAGTACACCACCATCCGGGCGGTCAAAGGGGTCAGTTTCCGGATCGAGCCGGGGGAGATGGTGGCGTTTCTGGGACCGAACGGGGCTGGCAAGACAACGACGCTCAAACTGCTCGCCGGCCTGATTTACCCCACTGCGGGAACCGCGACCGTTCTGGGGCACGTCCCCTGGAAGCGCGAGATTGCCTACCGTCGGCGGTTCGCGCTGGTGATGGGGCAAAAGAACCAGCTCTGGTGGGATCTCCCCGCGCAAGAATCGTTTCGCCTCCACAAAGAAATCTATCGGCTCGAGGCGGACGTTTTTGAGCGTCGGCTGGCGGAACTGACCGAATTGCTGGAAGTGAAGAAACTCGTCGGGCAGCCGGTGCGTGAGTTGAGTCTGGGAGAGCGGATGCGGATGGAGCTGATCGCCGCCCTGCTGCACAGCCCCGACGTCCTGCTGCTGGATGAGCCCACCATCGGACTCGACGTGGTCTCTCAACGGAAGGTGCAGGACTTCCTTAAGCATTATCAGGCGGAACAGAATCTGACGGTGCTGCTCACCAGCCACTATATGAAGGATGTGCAGGCACTCTGCCAGCGGGCAGTGGTGATCAACGAGGGGGAGATCAAGCACGACGGGCCGCTGGCCGATATTGTCGACCGCTTCAGTACGTTCAAGGTCATTGACCTGCTGTTCGCGGGGGATCAACGACCTCAGGGATTGGAACGGTTCGGCGAAGTGTTCGATGACCAATTCCCCCGCGCCAAGTTGAAAGTCCCCCGCCAGCATGTCCCGGAGATCCTCACCGGGTTGTTGTCGAACTATTCGTTGGAAGATGTGGGAGTTCAGGATCGCCCGCTGGAAGAGGTGATCGCCGAGCTGTTCACGAGTACCCGCGCCGACGCGGAGGACGCTTCGGGACCGACGGGGGACGACGGTCGAAGTGATCCTGCGGGAGCGCGCCGATGATCGCCACCTGGCGGGTCCATTGGTTCGTGTTGCAGACCAGCATCAGTGAACGGCTGACTTACCGGGGCGATTTCGTTCTTGGAACGCTCGTCCGGTTTCTGCCGATCGTGACGCAGGTGTTTTTGTGGACCGCGATCTACGCTGGCGACGAAGCGAAGCAAATCAACGGCTACCGCTATCGCGACATGGTCGCGTATGCCCTGTTGGTGATGTTGGGGCGGGCGTTTTCGAGCATGCCGGGGCTGGCGGGAGGCATCGCCCGCGACATTCGCGACGGCACCATCAAAAAGTACCTCACGCAACCGATCGACATGCTGGGGTTTTTGTTCTGGGCGCGGGTCGCGCACAAGCTGGTTTACTACGCGGTCGCCGGCGGCCCGTTCATCCTGATGTTCTGGCTCTGTCGGGGGTATTTCACCTACGAACTCGACGTCGCGACCGTATCCGCATTTGCCCTCTCGCTGATCCTGGGCTTTCTGGTCGGGTTCCTTATGGAGTCGCTGATCGGGTTGATCGGATTCTGGTTTCTGGAAGTGAGTTCGTTGATCTTCATCTGCATGATGCTCAACTATTTTCTGTCGGGACACATGATTCCACTCGACTGGATCCCGAGTCTGTTCGCCGAGGGGAGCGCGGGGCGGGCGGTGGCGACCGTGACGCTCAAGTACCTGCCATTTCAATATATGGCCTACTTTCCTGCGGCCGTTATTTTGGGAAAAATCCAGGGGGAAGAGCTGGTCTGGCACCTGGTCGCCGCTGTGTGTTGGGTGATGGTGTTGTACGCGGCCAACCGCGTGGCCTTCGCCCGGGGTGTCCGGCGATATAGCGCGTACGGAGGTTAGCGCCCCATGGATCAGTTCAACCTCGCCACGAAACGGCTGTTGGTGGGCATCATTTCGCTGGTCTGTCTGGCGCTGTCGGCTCTGGTCTGGATCTTCGGTGCCGACCCGCAGTCGAACCCGGTGCTGGGCTCACTGACGCGAATTGGAATTGTGCTGGGCACACTCTGGTTCGCGCTGCCCCGCGAAGGAGAGAATATCGCGTGGTCTAAGGCACTGGTTCCGATAGTGGGCCTGGTGGTCGTCATCGCGATGATGCGCCGGGCAAGCTGGTGGCTCCTGCCGGCCGCTGTGGTGATTGGCATTGCGATCGTGATCATTCGGCCGAAGAAGAAACGGTAGAGATTCCCAGAGGCCGGGAATTCTGGAAATGTTTCGAAGCCCCGGTGCCCTACGTCTGTTCCACAAGTTGAAACTGGTGGCAAAAAGGGGAGTCGGCTGAAGCCGAGTGAACGCGCCAGCCTGCGGCGGGAGTGGCTGATGCGCGGCCGTCACTGAATTGGCGATTTCGCAATCGATGTAGAATGCATTCCAGTGTTTCCAGGTACCACCGGTTGCTGCAGAATGCCAACCGGTGACAACTGGAAGCAACAGGTGGCGAAGGGTGACAACCGACAGCAATCTAAAGCGTCCGGCATCAACCGGCATCGTAGTGTGTCGCAGGGTTGCATAGGGCCACATTGGGCTGCACAGGGCGACCGCCGGCAGCAAACGGCGGCGACCGGCAAGGCGAAGCCTGTCCGCCTCAGTCGGCTTCAGCCGACTCCCCTTTTGCCCCCAGTTTCAACTGGGGGAACATGCTGCCTCCCAGGGCGCGCAGCCGACCTTTAGCCGGCTTCCCAATCGGCGGCTTCAGCCATTCGGTTCACCATCCTTGATCCCCAGCCAGCGTGCTGAGAAACTGAGGCTGAAAGTCAACCAATCTCCTCCTGAACCTCCATCTGGAACAGGTTCTATTTCACTTCCAGCCGCACAACCCGCTTTTTCCCCGCCCACAGCAGCATTCCCGTCGTGACTTCGACCGGCGAATCCCAATTTTCAATGCGGGTTTTATCCTCGCCGACCGATGCGCCGCCCTGTGCGATCAGTCGGCGGGCGTCGCTGCTTGTGGCGCACAGGCCAGTGGCGATCAGGAGTTTCGCGGCGGGGATCTTGCCGTCGGTCAGTTCGCTGGCGGCGACCGTGACGTTCGGAATGTCGGCGGGGAGTTCCTTCTGTGAGATCTCGCGCTGCCAGCGGTCGGCGGCCTCCACCGCCGCGTCCGCGCTGTGATAGTCGCCAATCACGTGTCGTGCCAGTGTCAGCTTCGCTTCTTTCGGATGTCCCGCGAGCAGTTTCTCGATCTCATCGAGTGGCACGTTGGTCAGCAGTTCAAAATACATTCGCATCACACCGTCCGGAACCTGCATGAATTTCTTCATCATGTCGTACGGCGACTCGCCGATTCCGATGTAGTTCCCGAGGCTCTTACCCATCCGGCGGACGCCATCCAGCCCGACCAAAATGGGGGTCATCATACCGATCTGCTGCGGCTGGTTCTGGTCCCGCTGCAGGTCGCGCGCCAGCATGAAGCTGTAGAGTTGCTCGGTCCCCCCCAGCTCCACATCCGCGCGAATCTTCACCGAATCCCACGCCTGCATCACCGGGTAGAGGCATTCGTGCAGAAAGATCGCCTGTTCGGCGGCGTGCCGCTTGGCGAAGTCGTCGCGTGTCAGCAACTGGGCGACCGTCACCTTGCCACACAACTCCAGCACATCGAGAAAACTCATCGTCGAAAACCAGTCGCCATTGCGGACGACTTCGGCTTTCGACAGATCGACAACTTTGCCAACCTGCGTGAGGTAGTCTTTGGCGTTGTGTTCGACCTGTTCCTGAGTCAATCGGGCGCGAGTCTGATCGCGACCGCTGGGATCTCCCACCAAGGCCGTGTAGTTCCCGATGATGATCACCGCCTGATGCCCCAGTTCCTGAAACTGGCGGATTTTCCGCAGGGGAACGGTATGCCCCAGGTGGACGTCAATGCCGGTCGGGTCGATGCCGTATTTCACCCTCAGTGGTTTCCCCGACTTGCGGCTCTGTTCCAGTCGTTGGGCGAGTTCGTCTTCAGGGACGATTTTCTCAACGCCACGGCGAATGAGGGCAAGTTGATCGGCGACGGGGGGAAATGGCATGCTGGGACGACGGCGAAAAGAACCAGACGAGCCGAGCGGAGAGGTTCCAAAGGAAGACGCCATCCGTGACCGTCAGAAATGCGGAATCAGGAGGGCAGCTTAGGGGAAAAACCCCGCCTGATGCAAATCTGTTGTGAGCTCGCAATTCAGATACGTCTGGGGGGAGGGAGGGTTGCGTGGATTGAAATCCACGCTACGGCGTCGCCGCGACGGTCGCCGGGTGTGTCCGTCGGCGGATCAAGAGATGCAGCACGGTCGCGCGTTCCAGCTCGCCAGGTGATGAAAAGTCAAACTTGTTGAGGGCGTCACTGGCCAAGTACGCCACCGTCCACGGAGGCAGATACGCCCCCGGGGTCTGGGCGACCAGTTCTACAAGAAACTGGCGGAAATTCGTCGTCGCCGACTCAGTCCGGCGGTCTCCCAAGAACTCGTAATTGAGTCGCTTGTGATCGAGCAAGTAAACCCGGCGGGGGTTCTTACACACGATATACGCTTCGGGGCCGGCGGCGAGCGGGGAGGTTGAATTCCCCTCGGGAACGATGTGACGCCCGGCGGCGAGCACCGTGGTCGAACGGGGGGTGCTATGCCGGGTCGAATCGAGTGGCACCTGCCCGACACTGACAAGTTCCACATCGTCCCAGGCAATCCGATGTTCAATCTCGCCGCGCGCATCGACGACTTGGAGTTCCCCGACCGGCCAGCGAAGATGCCGGGGCGATTCGCACGGATGGAGGACCGGCACCAGATGAGACGGAATCGCCTCGGCGTGCGGACCAAGCTCCGAAATGCCGGCGGCGGCGCGCTCGGCCGACTCGCGAGGATACTCCCCGTTGATCACTCCCGGAAGCAACCGCGCCTGGATGGCGGCGTCGGTTGGAAGCAACGAGAGACACTCCCGCAAGACCGACGCGGCCTCCAGCCGGTCTTCAGGAGTCGCAAACACCACAATGCGATACAACGTGGGCGCTGTGTTCATATTGAAACGGCCGCAGGATGGATTTGAAAACGAGGTTCAATGACCGGCCGACCCGCGGCGGACCTGTCGGTTGTCGTCTCGTGAATCGTGATTATCGCGGAACAGCATTCCGAGCAAAAGTGACGGCAGGGCGGTCCCGAGATGTTCGTGGATTTTCTCGGAATGGAAGGCGATGTCGGTGTCGGCGATGTCCGCGGCTCCGTGCTGCCGACAGTGCCAAGCCTCTCCCTGCCCTTTGGTGCCGATGAACTCCATTTGCTCCTGGACGGCGGCCGCCTGGACCGGGTCGGTGACCATGCGGGCCGCTTTGTGCCAGTCGTGATTCACGTAGGAATAGAACCACGCGGTCGTCGGAGAGCCCTGTTTGAGGACAACACGCACCCGAACCTGACTGGCCCCGGCATCCAACAGACTGGCGAACACCTCGCAGATGAGACGCTGTGTCGCGTCAACGCCGCTCATGGAATGAGACATGGTCACGGACCTCCATCAAAAGGGATCCCCACAACCCGCGATGCCACAGTCTGCGGCATTCGGATCACTTGGGGCGTCGCTCCACTTGGCCCACCGCCCTGGGCGAGAAAAACTCAATCAAAAAACCACAGCGTGCTACAACCGCAGACGGGCACCGCGGCCAGCGAGAGTCGGCCGTGCGAGCGTAAAAAGACACCGCCAGCGGAACAGCCGCCAACTTCGGAACTCCAGCGGGTGGTTGAACGAAAAAGGCCCCAGCGGAAAATGTTCCGCTGGGGCCTGTCATGACCGAATCCGATGTCCGTCCATCGCGAACGGAGGGTTAATTCTAACGGAAAACGCCGAGAAATTCAAGCGTGTTCGTTTTGTTCCCGACCCGAGGATTCCCCCGGGTGAATTCAGGATCCTGTCCCCCCCTTCCTGTCCGTGCTAGAATCACGGGTCCCCGGGGCTTCCCTCGCTGTTCCGCAACTCGTTTTCACACCATGACATCCTCGACCACAGCGGCTCTCGAAACCCTCCGTGCCTCTGCCCAGGTTCCTGACGCCGCGGGCCGGTTCGGTGAATTCGGCAGGCGGTTCGTCCCCGAAACCTTGATGCACGCCCTGGAACTGTTGACCAGGGACTACACCGCAGCCCGCAATGATCCCAGCTTCGACGCCGAACTCAATCACCTGCTCAAGCACTACGTCGGTCGTCCCAGCCCGCTCTACTTCGCGAAACGGCTCACCGAAAAGTGCGGCGGAGCGCAGATCTACCTGAAACGGGAAGACCTGAATCACACCGGTGCTCACAAGATCAACAACGCCCTGGGACAGGCTCTGTTGACCA
>CAMATH010000100.1 GCA_945860955.1 Planctomicrobium piriforme | reverse complement strand
GAAAGACCTTGAGAAATCCCCCGGGCAGTGGTTCATTGACCGTCTTGCGGCCTTTGAGACCCGAGGCGGCGAGCGCCCCCATGGTCGAACCATGCCACGACATATACCGGCTGAGGATCTTGTACTTCCCCGGATTTCCAGTCAGTCGGTGGTATTGACGCGCCAGTTTGAACGCCGCTTCGTTGACCTCAGACCCGCCACATTCGAACTTCACCGCCGACAGTCCCGGGGGGGCGACCTCGGCCAGCAGGTTCGCCAACTGCACCGCCACCGGATTGGTCCCGTGCATCGGGGGCGAAAAGTGCAGCACGTCGAGCTGCTGACGAATCGCGTCGATCACTCGTCGGTTGTTGTGCCCCACCGCGACGGTGTAGATCCCCGCGATGCCGTCGAAGTACTTTTTGCCGTTGATGTCCCAGTAGTAAACCCCATCGGCCCGCTCCATGACGAGCGGCGACTTCGACCACTCCGACATCTGGTCGCGCACGAAAATGTGCCGCAGAAAGCGTTCTTCAATCGTCTGAGCCGGCGTCGGCAGGTGGGACGTCATAGCGGTTGGTGCAGGCGGGTTTTGGGTGGGAGGTTTCGGTCGGGAGTTGTCCGTCGACAAGTCTCCCCTGGTCCGTTTGTGAGACAAGTTTTGAACTGGCCGCAGTATATACTCAGGACGGCGGACAGTGCGATATTTCGACCAAGCCGTGTTTGTCAGGAAGCGACGATTGATTACCGCTTCCTGAAGGGCGCGGCTCCGAAAAAACGCGGGTACTGCGGCTCGCGAAATCTAGACGAGCCCCGTCACCCGTTCCGCGATCCGGTCCAGATCGACCAGTTCCGCCTGGTCACCGGCCTGCTTGACCAGATCGCAGATCAGTTCGATCGAGCGGAACTGCGGATCGGCGGCGACGAGACACGACGGATGGGCGAGGAAGTCGAAGACGGCGCGGTTCTCGATCGCCCAGTGAACCCCCTGACGAATCGCCTCCAGGAAGTCTTCCAGTGGCCAACGTCCTCCGCGAAATGCGCCGATATCACTGATCGGACTCATCGGCAGTTCGATCAACCCGGTCGGGTACCGGTACGGTTGCGCGGCGCTCTGTGCTTTCACGATGTCGGCGAACACAGCGGCTCCCGGGCGTTCACCCGCTTTGGTGTTGGCGTGTGCGGGGTACTTACTGCTGACCCAGGTGAATCCTTCGCCCAGCAGCATTTTCTGGACATCTTCGCGCCCATCCAGCCCGTTGGCGAATCCCCCGGGTGTTCGAAAACCGGCCGATTTGATGTTGACCCGCGTCAGCAACGCTTCATTCGCAATCCGCACGTTGTCTTGAATCACCTCAGCGGCCGACTTGCCGCGCATCAGCCAGGGAGCCCGCTGAAACCGAAACTGCACCTCTTTGGGGTCTTTCGCCAGCACGTAGACATGGTCGTAGGTGTGATTGCCGATCTTGTGCCCGGCGTCGGCCAGGCCTTTGAGCCAGTCGACGTTTTCCTGTTCCAGCACACGCCCCACACAGAAGTAGTGAATCACACCGCCGCGATCTTTTACCCGCTGTCCCGCCTCGACGGCGTACGCCTTGGTGTCGACGTCGAGATTGCCTTTTTCGTAATCCCAATGGGTGATTTCCCACTTCGGGAAGTTGCGGCTCATTTCGAGATCGAGGGTGATCGCGATCTGCGCTTTGCCCGCCGGCGCACCCCGCGAGATTCCCGGCAGGGAAGCGGCGGCCGCCGTCACCAGAGCCCGCTTCAAAAACTGACGCCGCGACGTCGTAAAAAAGTCGGCCATTGCGATCACCCATTGAAACCGGCGAACCGGGCGGCGTCAGCCCCCGGGTCACATGCTGCGTTTGTGTCACGCGTTCTCACGGGTACGGATCGGACGATGTCGTCCGATCCGCCACACCGCGGCCATCACACTTTAGAGCTGAGCCAGCGCCTTGCGAACATTCGCCAGACAGATCTCCAGGTCGGGAACCGGATTCTTGGGGCTCTCTTCGTATTCAAGCGCCAGGCAATGCTCGTAGTTCTGCTTCCGGAGCGCCTTGAGGCAACCCAGCACGTCGAGATCCCCTTCACCAACAATCTTGAATTGCGTCGCGTCTTTGACGTCCTTGAGGTGGACACCAAACACGCGTCCTTTGAGACGTTCGATCGCCTCGACCGGGCTTTCTTTGCTCCGGAGGTAGTGCCCGGTATCGACGCACGCGCCGACGCGGGGGTGATGGTCCTTCACAGCGTTGACCACATCATCGATTTTGTCGTACAGCGCACCGGGACCGTGATTGTGGATCGCGACGTTGATGTTGTATTCCTCGACGAGTTTGTCGAGGACTTTGAACGTCGCGGCGTCCTTCTTGGGATTCGCGCTGATCGACGTGATTCCCATCGCCTTGGCAAAGTCGAAAATCGTGCGGGCCTTGGCTTCGTCGCCATCAAACTCGACAACGCCGTACGCCACCAGGTTGATGCCGGCTTTCTTCAGCATTTCACGCTGCTCGGCCACATAGGCGGGAACCGCCCCGACCTTGATGTGCCCGGGGAAGGTTTCCCAGAACAGCAGATCCAGCTTTTTCGAAGCTTCGAGCGCTTTCTCGACGGAAAACTCCCGCATCGAATAACTCTGGATCCCCATCTTGAAACCGCGCCAGGGACCTTTGTCGTCGGCGGCTCGCGCCATAGGAGCCAACGCCAACGCGGCGGCCGACGCCGCCCCCGCCGCCAGGAAATCCCGACGACTGACCGATTTCAATGTCTCGAACTTCATCGCGCACTCCGAAGGGAACAATCACGTTGCGAAACGGCGGGCCGATGTCAGAGATCGGCACGTCCCGCATCGTACCGCCGATCGAACCGGTCTGCCAGCAGCCGGGATGGCATCGGCGGGACATGTGGCGGACGGCGTTCCTACGACGCCGCGGTCTGGACATCTTCGGCAGAGACAAGTGGAGACAGATTGAAACGCCGTATCGGAAACGTCTGCTCGCACGACGTGGAAGTCCAACAACGGGTGACGTTTACCGACCTAACCGCCGGCTGCGCCGTCGGGCGCGACGCCGCGGAGCGTCGTCGCGACAACTGGGACGTCGTCGCGACATGTGGCGGACGGCGTTTCCGTGTCGCAATCGAAATGTCAGGCCTACGACTCTGCGAATTGCCATGACCCCCGCAGAGGGATAGGCTACCGTCAACGCATTGTGTCGTCTCCCAAGTACGCCGTGAATGTCTCAGTCGAGACGTCGTGGATCCGAATGGCGAATCGATTCGGCGACCCATTTCAAGCAGCCACACCATGAATCCTCAAAAACATCCGCCCGTGTCGCGCCGCGGCACTGGTGCCTCCTGGCCACATGGCGGGAACAATGTTCCGTCGTCGGGTCTGCCAAAACGTAGCCAATGGTCGCTGCCGCGCCTCGCGTTCGCACTCGTTGTGGCATCAATACCGACATGGCTCGGGTCTCACGCTGTCGGGTTCGCCCAGGAGCGCGGCGCGGGCCTGCTCGCCAATGTCGTGCGACCAACCCTTCCGATATTGATTCGAAATGCGCACGGTCCCATGCTGCGAGTTTCAATCGACGTGCCGTCGGGACAATCGCCACGCTTGGTCTCCATGGAGTTTTCCTTAGACCGCACCGACGACCTGGGAGACATTGAGACACTTCAATTGTTCTCAACCGGCGGTCAGCAGGCGTTTTCGCCTGCGAACCCGGTGGGCGCCCCTGTAGCGTCCGCCAAGACGATCACACTGTCGATCGATCGGGCACTTGTCGAAGGGCCTAACCACTTCTGGCTGGCGTGTCGTCTGAAGGATACCGCCGCTCTGCAACATCAAGTCTCGACGACCTGTCGCGAGATCACGACTTCCGTGGGCAAGATCGTACCTCGGGACGATGTGGCCAATGCCGGGCAACGTATCGGAATCGCGTTACGAAAGCCGCAGGACGATGGGGTCCATACTTATCGTATCCCCGCCTTGACGACTTCGAAGAAGGGAACCTTGCTGGCGGTCTACGACATGCGGCGACGTGCCGGGCGCGATTTGCAGGAGGACATCGACATTGGCCTCAGTCGCAGTACCGATGGCGGGCAGACCTGGGAATCGCCGCGTGTCATCATGGATATGGGCGAGTATGGCGGGCTGCCTCAGGAACAGAATGGATGCAGCGATCCGGGAATCATCGTCGATCGGCAGACGGGGGAGATTTTCTGCTTCGCGTTGTGGATGAACGGCAAACCGGGGAAGCACCAGTGGGTCGATGACGGCTCCGAGCCCGGGTTCGAGATCGGAAAGGCCGCGCAGTTGATGTTGGTCCGTTCGACCGACGATGGGCTCACTTGGACGCCCCCTGAGAATCTGACCCGGAAGCTGAAACAGGAATCGTGGTGGTTGCTCGCTCCCGCGCCGCAGGCGGGGATCTGCCTGGAGGATGGCACGCTTGTGATGCCGGTTCAGGGCCGTACAGGTCGCGAACCGCTGGCGACTTTCGCGACCATCATGATCAGTCACGACCATGGACGGAGCTGGACGGTGGGCCAGCCGGGCTACAGTGGCGGGAACGAGTGCCAAGCGGCACTGCTTGGCGACGGTTCGATCATGCTCAATATCCGCAACGACCACGAACGCTTTCGCGCCGTTGTGGTGACCAGGGATCTCGGTCAGACGTGGCAGGTACACCCCTCAAGTCGCAAAGCGCTCATTGAACCGAATTGCAACGGGAGTCTGTTGCGGTTTGACTACGAGCGCGACGGCAAGCAGGAACATGTGCTGCTGTTTGCGAACCCCCACTCGCAGCAGGGGCGCACACATCAGACGGTTCAGGTCAGCTTCGACGACGGCCTCACGTGGCCCGACTCGCATCAATGGCTGTTGGATGAAGGTCGTGGTGCCGGCTATCCCAGCCTGACCCGCGTCGATGAGGATCACGTCGGCATTGTGTACGAAGGGAGCCAGTCGCATCTGGTGTTTGAAAAGCTGCCGATCGTCAGTCTCTTGGAACCGACCCGCCGACACGCGTCGCGCGAGATCTGGCAGCGTGAGGTGTCGCCAGAGGGGACTCGGTTACTGGAACAACGGCGTCAGTCCCCCCCGTTTGGCGCGCAGGCTTTCGATCTCGCCGGCCTGCGGGCGGGGATGGGGGCGCGACAGGAACCGACCGTCCCGGGTGTCGAACTGAAGAAGATCACCGTGGGGGATGTCCCCTGTGAATGGGTTCTGACTCCCGATGCGGATCCCGAAGTGCGACTGCTCTACCTGCATGGCGGGGGATGGGTTTCCGGATCGGGGGGGAACTATCTTCCTGTGGCTGCGGAACTGTCTCGGGCCGGGCGTTGCGCGGTGCTGCTTCCCGATTATCGCCTGGCCCCCGAACATCCCTTCCCGGCTGGACTCGATGACTGTGTCGCCGTACATGCCTGGATGGTGGGCAATGGCCCCAGTGGTCCGGGAGCCGCCCGGGGGACATTTATCGCAGGGGATTCCGCCGGCGGGAATCTGACGCTGGCGACCCTGCTGGCGCTCAAGCAACGAAAGCTCCCGCTCCCGGCCGGCGCGATCGCGATCTCGCCGGGAACCGACTTCACCCTCGCGAGCCAGTCACTCGAAACGGTCTACGACCCGATCATCAGTTCGCGAACGATGCCCGAGTTTCGGGATCGCTACCTGGGGAAGACGGACCCCAGCGATCCGTTGGCTTCGCCAGTATTTGGGGATTATCGAGGTTTGCCGCCGTTGCTGATTCAAACGGGCGAACACGAGATGTTGCGTGACGACAGCATTCGGGTCGCGAAAAAGGCGCGGGCCGATGGAACCCACGTCACATTGGAGATCTGGCCCGGGATGATGCACGTCTTTCAGATTCGCGGCCTCCCGGAATCGCGTGAAGCGGTCCGCAGGATCGGGGACTATCTGGCTGGCCGGCTCGCCACGCGGTCCAACGCGAAGTGAGTACGGCGAAATCGTCACATGTAGATCACCACCAGATACAACAGCGCGGTCCCTTTGCCGATATTGACGACCGCGTGCGGAACGTCGGCGCGGTAACTGGCCGAGTCTCCCGGGTGCAGAGTTTCGATGTCCCCTGCGGACTCGACCCGCACCTGCCCCTTTTGCACCGTGAGGAATTCGCGAGTCCGTTGGAAGTGAGCGGCGCTGCGAAGTTCCCCCTGCGATTCGAGTTGAACCTCGTAAAACTCCACGTCCTTTTCAAGGTTGAGCGGACTGAGGGTGCGGATTCTGCAATGCGCGTCGGACTTGTAGTGGTACGCGTGATCATCGGCCCGAATCACCGTCACCGAGGAACTCGCGGAGGGACTTTGCAGCAGGTCGGCGAGAGACATTTTGAAGGCGGCGGCGATTCTCAGTGTCACCACCAGGGTCGGGTTCGCCTGTTCCCGTTCAATCTGGCTGAGCATCGACCGGCTCACGCCGCTGGCGCTTGCCAGTGACTCCAGCGACCAGTTGCGTTCGGTCCGCAATTGCTTCACACGGTCCCCCAGCTTGATCGCGAGATGCTCGGCTGAGGCACCGGACGCGGTTTCGGCCGGTATCGCCGGGGCAGGTCGGCTCGATTTTCGGGTCGGCATCCTCTCTCGGGACCTCCTCTATAATGGAGTGATGTCTTGCATGATGGAACGAGTCCATCTAGTATAGCGGAGTACGGGTGCGATATCCCGGACGAGTGTCAATATTCGAGACTCGCGCTCCCCTGAACTCCACGCAACGAGACTCTGTCGCATGGCCACGATGAAAGCGCTGGTGAAGAAGCACTCTGAGAGGGGACTCTGGCTGGAGGAGGTCCCCATTCCCGTGATGGGGATCAATGATGTGTTGATCCGCGTCGACCGGACGGGAATCTGCGGGACCGACCTGCACATTTACAAATGGGACGCCTGGGCTCAGAAGACGATTCCCGTGCCGATGGTGGTGGGGCACGAATTCGTCGGGGAGATCGTTGAGGTCGGGGCCAACGTCACCGATTTCTTTCCGGGGGATGTGGTGAGTGGCGAGGGGCATGTCGTGTGCGGCCGCTGTCGCAACTGTCTCGCCGGCCGACGGCATCTGTGCAAGGACACCAAGGGGGTCGGGGTCAACCGTCCGGGGGCGTTCGCCGAGTATCTGGTGTTGCCCATGACCAACGTCTGGCACCATCGGCACGACATCGACCGCGATGTCGCCTCCATTTTTGACCCGTTCGGCAACGCCGTGCATACCGCGCTGTCGTTCCCCGTGCTGGGAGAGGATGTGCTGGTGACCGGGGCGGGGCCGATCGGCATCATGGCGGCCGCCGTCGTACGCCACGCCGGCGCCCGGCACGTGGTGGTGACCGACGTCAACGACTACCGTCTGGAACTGGCCCGGAAACTCGGGGCCACCCATACTCTCAACGTCGCCAGTCAGTCGCTGGAAACCCTGCAGCGGGAACTGGGGATGAAAGAGGGGTTCGACGTCGGACTGGAAATGTCGGGAAATCCCGCGGCGTTTCGCTCGATGCTCGACAGTATGGCCCATGGGGGGAAGATCGCCATGCTGGGCATTCCAACCGAGCAGATCGCGATCGACTGGAACACCGTCGTGTTCAACATGCTGACGATCAAAGGGATTTACGGCCGCGAAATGTACGAGACGTGGTACAAGATGACCGTGATGCTCGAAAGCGGTCTCAACATCCTCCCGGTGATCACGCACCGGTATCACTGCACCGAATTCGAAAAGGGATTCGAAGTGATGCGGACGGGCCAGTCGGGAAAGGTCGTGTTGAGCTGGAGGGATTGAATTTCAGTTGCCACTGTGCCATCCCGATCGGCTTGTCGCACAATTCACCTGAGGGGTACCATGCAGGGAGTTTTTCCAGGAGTCGCATGATGAGTGGAGTCGTCATCCCCGCCGACCGACCGGTTCGATCGGCCCCCCCCGAGTTGCACAGCGGCGACGCATTGTCGCAAGCGGAATTTCATCAGCGTTACCTGCGAGACGACCGGGAATTGCCGATTGAGCTCGTCGATGGGATCGTGTACATGGCATCTCCCGTGGGTCGGCAACACGCGCGTTATCAGGTGAATTTGGGGCATCTGCTCGGACACTACGAGGCGTTCACCGAGGGGGTGGCGGCGACGGCCGACGGGACAGTGATCCTCGATTCTCGCAACGAAGTGCGCCCCGACGGCGCGCTGATTGTCCTCCCGGAATTCGGCGGACAAACGACACTCGCATCCGGTGAATTCACCAAAGGCCCCCCGGAATGGGTCGCGGAGATCGCGCATAGCAGCATTTCGATTGATCTCCACCGAAAAAAGACCGCCTACCAGCGGGCGGGTGTCCACGAGTATTTTGTGTTGAGCGTCGCCGACCAGACCGTTCACTGGTTCAACTTTCGAGCCCGCCGACCGATCACGGCGGACGAATTCGGTGTGATGCGCTCGCGCGTGTTTCCCGGTCTGTGGATCGATGTCCCGGCGCTGCTCAACCACAGGGCGCGACCGATGATTCAGACACTTGAAGCGGGACTGGCGAGCCCCGAACACAAAGAATTTGTTGACCGACTCGCCGTCACCCGGAAAAAGACTCGCTGAACATGAACGACACCTTCCGCGATCACCTGCGGACCCAACTCGATTCGATCCGATCGGCCGGCACCTGGAAGGGAGAGCGGGTGATCGGGTCGCCGCAAGGGGCGCAGATCGCCACCGCCGACGGCCGGAGGGTGCTGAACCTCTGCGCGAACAATTACCTGGGGCTGGCCAGTCACCCCGACGTGATCCGGGCCGCCCATGAGGCGCTCGACCAGTGGGGTTACGGCCTGGCGTCGGTCCGTTTCATCTGTGGCACGCAGCAGCTTCACAAACAGCTCGAACAGGCCCTCAGCGGTTTCCTCAAGACAGAGGATACGGTCCTCTACAGTTCCTGTTTTGACGCGAACGGCGGCCTGTTCGAAACGCTGCTTTCCGGGGAAGACGCGGTCATTTCGGATGAACTCAATCACGCCAGCATCATCGACGGGATTCGGCTGTGCAAAGCGCAGCGATACCGTTATCGCAACAACGACATGGCCGACCTGGAAGCGAAACTGAAAGAGGCCGATGCCGCCGGCGCGCGGTTCAAGATGATCGCGACGGACGGTGTCTTTTCGATGGATGGCTACATCGCGAATTTGAGCGCGGTCTGCGATCTCGCCGACAAGTACCACGCGCTGGTGATGGTCGACGATTCGCACGCCGTCGGGTTTATCGGAAAGACGGGTCGCGGAACGCCCGAGCTGCACGGCGTGATGGACCGCGTCGACATTCTGACGGGAACCCTGGGCAAAGCGCTGGGGGGGGCGAGTGGCGGTTACATCAGCGGCCGTCGGGAAGTGATCGATCTGCTGAGGCAGCGGTCGCGACCGTATCTCTTTTCCAACACGCTCGCCCCGAGTATCGCCGGCGCATCACTCAAGGTGCTGCGGATGCTGAGTGAGTCGACTGCACTGCGGGACAGGCTCGAAGAGAACACGGTGTATTTTCGAGGCGAAATGGACCGGCTCGGTTTCAATATCCTCCCGGGTGTCCATCCGATCTGCCCGATCATGCTCGGGGACGCGGCACTGGCGGGGCGATTCGCCGACGCGATGCTCACGCGCGGGGTGTACGTCATCGGGTTTTCCTATCCGGTCGTCCCGGTGGGAAAGGCTCGCATCCGCACCCAGATTTCCGCCGCCCACTCGCGGGAGGATCTGGAGTTCGCGGTTCGAGCGTTTGAAGACGTTCGGCGGGAACTGCCGGTGGGGTAATCGCCAGTCAATCCGAAGCTCAGGGATCGGCAGCCGATCGAGTGACGGAAGACGGATTCGATTCGTCCCGGCGGAAAACATCCATGCCGCGGGACGGGGGGATGCGCGAACCGGAATCTGCAAGGCACTCTCTGGATGTTGTCGGGAATGGTGCGACGCGTAAGTCTCACGCGCTGAACCAGCCTCGACAGTTGGCACGTCCGACGGCGTGACTTCTGAACGTCATTTTCTGTGGCCTTTCCCTCGCGGGATAGATACGATTTCTTCATGACACGGAAAATTCTCGTCACCGCTGCCCTGCCCTACGCGAACGGGCATATCCATCTGGGCCACCTGGTGGAATACATCCAGACCGACATCTGGGTCCGCTTCCAAAAGCTCCGAGGAAATCTTTGCGCATTTCTCTGCGCCGACGATACGCACGGCACCGCGATTATGATGCGGGCCCGGCAGGAAGGACGCTCGGAAGACGCCCTGATCGCCGACATGCGCGACGCCCACCTCCGCGATTTCACGCGATTTGACGTCGCGTTCGATAACTACGGCAGCACCAACAGCCCCGAGAATCTCGCCCTGTGCGGCGAGATCTGGTCGAGCCTGCGTCATGCGGGGCTGGTGGTCGAAGAGGACGTGACACAACTCTTCGACGTCGAAGCGGGGACGTTTCTCGCCGACCGCTTTGTGAAGGGAATCTGCCCCAAGTGCGGATCCGCCGACCAGTACGGCGACAACTGCGACAAATGCGGCGCGACCTACAGCCCCTCGGACCTGAAAAACCCGGTCAGCACCCTTTCGGGATCGATTCCCGAACTGCGAAGCGCCAAGCATCTGTTCGTGCGGATCGAGACTCTGCACGACTTTCTGAATGAGTGGACGCAGGATGGCGAGCATCTGCAGCCGGAAGTCGCCAATTACCTGAAAGGGCACTTTCTCCAGGATCCGCTGCGCGACTGGGATGTCTCGCGACCCGCTCCGTACTTTGGATTTCCGATTCCCGACAGCCCGGGGAATTACTGGTACGTCTGGTTCGACGCCCCGATCGGGTACATGGCTTCGCTCGCCGAGTGGTGCCAGCGGCATGGCGAGTCGTTCGACGACTGGTGGCCGCGCGGTGCTGATGCCGAGACCCGCGGTGCCGAGATTCACCACTTCATCGGCAAAGACATCACCTATTTCCACACGCTGTTCTGGCCAGCGATGCTCAAGGCGGCGGGTTTCAAGCTTCCCCGACAGGTGCATATTCATGGATTCCTGACCGTCGACGGCGAGAAAATGTCGAAGTCGAAGGGAACTTTCGTTCGGGCGTCGACGTACGTGAAGCACCTGGACCCGGCGTTCCTCCGGTACTTCTACGCGTCGAAACTCTCGGCCAAACTTGATGATCTCGACATGAACCTTGACGAGTTCGCCGACAAGGTGAATTCGGATCTGGTTGGGAAAGTGGTCAATCTGGCAAGTCGCTCGGCCCGGTTCGTTCAACCGACCGGGCTCTCGCCGATTTACCCCGAGGACGGCGGGTTGTTCGCCCAGGCGGCCGCCGAAGGAGAGGCGATCGCCTCGGCGTACGATCACCTCGACTACAACACGGCGATGCGGCTGGTGATGGGACTGGCTGACCGGGCGAACAAGTACATTGACGAACAAGCCCCCTGGACGTTGAAGAAAGATCCGTCCCAGGCAGGTCGGCTGCGCGATATTTGCACCGTCACGCTGAACCTGTTTCGTCAACTGGCGGTCTATCTGGCACCTGTTCTGCCGCGATTGGCGGAACAGGCGGGAGAATTGCTCCATTCGCCGATTCGGCATTGGAGCGACGCGCAGACGCCACTGGCCGGGACACCGGTGGGCGAATTCCAGCACATGCTCAAACGGGTCGACAAGGCCCAGGTTTTGAAGATGATTGAAGAGAGTCGGGAAGAGGCACCCGGTCAGGCGACATTGGCCAGCGCGCCCGGGGCCACCACTTCACCCCCAGCCACCGACGGGCCGGAAGCACTGGCCGCCGAACCGCTGGCGGCCACCTGCACGTTCGACGATTTCGCGAAGGTCGATATGCGTGTCGCGCGGGTCGTGGCGGCCGAGGATCTGGCCGAGTCGAACAAGCTGCTGCGTCTGACGCTCAGTCTGGGGGGAGACGACCGGCGTAACGTGTTCGCGGGAATCAAAGGCGTCTATGAGCCGGCGAGCCTGGTGGGGCGGCTGGTGATTCTGTGCGCGAATCTGGCCCCCAGGAAAATGAAATTCGGCGTCAGTGAAGGCATGGTTCTGGCGGCCGGCCCAGGCGGTAAGGATATTTTCATTCTCGCTCCCGACAGTGGTGCCGTCCCGGGCCAGCGGGTTCACTGAATCACGTTGACACGTCGCGGAAATTGCCGGATACTTGCGTGCAATCTTCGTCGCGGCGCGCGACGTGTGGTGTCCAAGAAACGGGTCACGGGAGGGCGAGGCTCCTGCCGAGCCGCCGCTGTGCTTTCGAGAGCAAAACGACGTTCTCCGGGCGGTGCTGGACCCACATTCCCACGGAAGTCGCTGGATTCGCGGTGGTTCAAACGAGTGATCTTCGAGACTGAATCTGTGTCACACGATGATTCGGAACGTCCTGCCACGGGCGATCTCTTCCAATACGCGAACGCGGTCGGCGAGCGCGCGTACCAAGCTGCCAAAGGGCTTGCACTGGCGTCCCGGTTCGCTAAAGACGAGTGGTTGCGGCGATGCGCCGAGCGGTTGCGACAGTCGACGGAAGCCGTCTTGCGTGCCAACGCTCGGGATCTCGAACTGGCACAGCACTACGGGATGAACGCCGCCGCCATTGATCGGCTGCGTCTGACCCCCGCCCGACTGGAGTCGCTGGCGACCGCGGTGGAAAAGATCGCGCTCCTGGACGATCCGATCGGGGAGAGTTTCGAGAAGAGCGTACGGCCCAACGGACTGGCGATTCATCGCGTGCGGGTGCCATTGGGGGTGGTGTTTTTCATTTACGAATCGAGGCCCAATGTCACGATTGACGCGGCGGCGATTTGTGTGAAGAGCGGGAACGCGGTGATTCTGCGCGGGGGCAAAGAGGCGTTCCACAGCAATCGGGCGCTGTACGAACTGTTGCGCGACGCGTTGCTGGATGCGGGACTGCCGGCTGACGCGGTTCAATTGCTGGAGACCACCGATCGGGCTGCGGTCGGTCATTTTCTGGCGATGTCCGACAAAATCGCCGTCACCATTCCTCGGGGGGGGAAATCGCTGATCGAGCGGGTTGCCCGCGAGGCGAAGATGCCGGTGATCAAGCACTACGACGGCATCTGCCATGTCTATGTCGACAAGTCGGCGGACCTGGAGATGGCTCGCGACATCATCGTGAATTCGAAATGTCAGCGGCCGGGCGTCTGCAACGCCGCCGAGTGTCTGCTGGTTCACGCCGACATCGCCGCCCAATTCCTTCCCCTGGCGGCCGCGGCCCTGAGAGAACACCGCGTTGAATTGCGGGGCTGTCCTCGCACGTTGGAGTTGATCTCCGGTTGTCGGCTGGCGACTCCCGAAGACTATCGGACCGAGTATCTCGATCTGATTCTGTCAGTTCGGGTGGTCGACAGTCTGGAGCAGGCGATGGAGCATATCGCGACGAATGGTTCGCACCATACGGACGCGATTGTGACCACCGATTCCGAGGCGGCGCGGCGATTTGTTTCCGTTGTCGACTCGGCGGCGGTCGTGGTCAACGCCAGCACCCGGTTCAATGATGGAGGCGAATTGGGACTGGGGGCCGAGATCGGCATCAGCACCGACAAGTTTCACGCCCGAGGGCCGTGTGGTCTTCGTGAACTGACCAGCTATAAGTACGTGGTTGAAGGATCGGGCCAAGTTCGTTCCTGAAGAACCTCTGGTACCGTTCCGGGAACAGGATGTCCCATGTCGCACGCGCTGACCGCTTCGGAAACGGAATTGCTGCTGTCGGGGCTCCCCGTGCCGCCGCCGCGGGCCAGTGGCCGGGGAGGCGACGAGGTGCCTGGCACTCCGGCCCGGCGATTGGAGTCGGAGGAATGGAGCCGACTGCTGGCACGGTTCTTGGTGCGGTTTTGCCCTGTCCTGGGGGAGTTGGTCCGGGCCGCGGTGGTGCCGGCCGAATGTCATTCAGGTGAACCAGGGGCCACCGGGGGAGTCTTGTGGGGCGAACTGGAGCCGCTGGACGAGCCGTTGGGGTTAGAGTTCGACACCGATCTGCTGTATCCCATGCTGAACCGCCTGCTGGGCGGGGATGCGACGTCGGACGAGCGGGATGCGCACCAGGGGTCGAGAGTTCTAGGTCCGATGGAGCGGCGATTGATAGAGCGGGTGGGGACGTTGGCGGCTCAGGAGTTGTGTTTCGCATTTCGCGACGTGGTGGGTGTGCCGCTGATTTCGTCGGCGTTCGTCTGGCGGGCCGATGAGGGGGAGGAGCGTCGGGGACCGGGGGGGGCATCGAAGGAGAATCGTCTGCGTGCCATGATCCAGGGAGGGGGCCTGCTGGGTGGGATGACGTGGTGGATTCCGGAGGCGTTGGTCAACTTGCTGAATCCGGGGGAATCACATCCAGTAAGTACAGCAGGGCGTGCTGGCGGCGACGGGGGAGCGACGTGCGGGGAGGTGGTTGAGGCGGTGGCGGTCATCGGGGAGTTGGAGTTGGAGCCAGCGGAATGGGCGGAATTGAGCGTGGGGGATGTGATAATTCTGGGGGAAGGTACGCAAGGGGAAGTGCTGGTGGAGTTGGCGGATGGAAAGGTTCTGCATGGGGAGGGGGGCGTCTGGGAGGGGCGCAAGGCGGTGCGGATTGTGGCACCTGGAGAGGCCGGGGAATCCCGGGCAAGTTGACTTCCGGGCGGTGATCGGATAAAACGGACAGTGCGGGGTTCTAGTTTCACTGTGCGAACACGAGAGGGTTTCAGCGATCGAAGCGATACATCGCATCAACGAGCAAATCCGGCTGTCGCCGGTTCGCGTCGTGAGTCAGGACGGGGGAATGCTGGGGGCGATGCCTACTGCGGAGGCGCTGGATCTGGCGCGGCAGGCGGGGCTGGACCTGGTGGAAGTGGCGCCTGACGAGCGGCCCCCGGTTTGCCGAATCATGGATTACGGCAAGTTCAAATACGAACAGAAAAAGCGGCAATCCAAAAATGCCAAGACGCATCAGGTGCAGATCAAGGAGATCCGCCTGCGTCCAAAGACGGGCGAACACGACGTCGAGTTCAAGGTTCGGCAGGCCCGAGGGTTTCTGACCGACCGAGACAAGGTGAAGGTGACGGTTCAGTTTAAAGGGCGCGAGATGGCCCACGTCGACCGGGGGCGGGAGATCATCCAGGGGGTCATTACCCAACTGGAGGATATTGCCAAGGTGGAAAAGGCTCCGATGATGGAAGGCCGTAACATGACGGCCGTCCTGACGCCTAAATAGCGACCGGCAGGCGGTTTTCCGCAAAGTGATCGCACTCGGGCCGACTCCGAACGTGGATGTTTTGGTCAGGAATCGACAGGGCTTCGTCACAAAATCGGCCGGTCGGCCGATTTTGTGACTGATCCACTGGCGTTCCGCGACCGATTCTGAGTATAATCCCGGTTTCCCCTTTCCTGGGGAGCCAAGCAGTCATCAGTCAGTCAGAGCCATGCCCAAGCAAAAAACACACAAGGGAATGAAGAAGCGGTACAAGTTGACCGCGAACGGCAAGGTCAAGCACCGCAAAACGTCCCGCGGCCACTTGATGAGCAGCAAATCCAGCAGCCGCAAGCGCCACCTCCGTCAGGACGGAATCGTCACGGGTGTGCGGGCGAAGGTTGTGCAGGCGGGGTTGGCCCCCGGGCTGTAAAAGTCGGGTGCTGGAATGCGCGGGTTCTGCTGCACTTCGGTGTTGTGGTGCCCCGTGTTGTGGTGCTTTTGGGCTGGAGAGCCTGTTGGGGCGTGAGGCCAGCGGGGCGGGTTTGAGGTTGTCGGCGTTCAGCAGATCGTTCGTTGCGTAGCAGGACTATTGAGTCATGAGAGCCAGGAAGACCAGTGCTCGTCGGAAAGCGCGTCGTCGCTTGTTCCGTGAGGTGAAGGGAAATTTCGGAAAGCGCGGCAAACTCGTCAAAATGGCGACGGAGACGCTGTTCCGAGCTAGAGCGTTCGCGTTTCGCGACCGTAAGGCGAAGAAGCGCGAATACCGTTCGCTGTGGATCATCCGCGTGACGGCCGCCTGTGAAGCGCGCGGCATTCGCTATTCGCAGTTCATCAACGGCCTGTTGCGGGCGAAAATCTCCCTCAATCGCAAGTCGTTGAGTGAATTGGCGATTTTCAGTCCGCACGTGTTTGATCAACTCGTCCAGATGGCTCGCGAAAGCCTCAAGGCTTCGGCGTAACGGTCGACTTCGACCCAGACCATTCCAGCGGCGGAGCGGTGCCAGCGGCATGTCTTCCGGCAGCCTGATTGATCAAATCGACGCGTTCGAACGAACGGCGCTGGCGGCGGTGCAATCCGCCCCGGACGCCGCCGCTCTCGAAGCCGTTCGGATTGAGTTTCTTGGCGCGCGAAACGGTCGCCTGCGCGATCTTCAAACGGTGCTGGGCAAGGCCACCAAAGAAGAGAAGCCGGTCGTTGGCAAACGCTTCAACGAAGTGAAGCAGCGGGTCACTGCGGAGTACGAGACGAAGCAACGGGCACTTTCCAGGCCAAAGCGAGCCGCCGGTGGATTGGACGTCACGTTGCCCGGGGTGCGGGTCGAGCAGGGGCGTCGACATCCCCTCACGCAGACGATCCTCGAATTCAAAGAGATCATGGGGCGGTTCGGCTTCACCGTCGCTGATGGGCCGGAAGTCGAGGATGAGTGGCACAACTTCCAAGCTCTCAACATCCCCGCCGACCATCCCGCCCGTGATCCGCTCGATAATTTCTTTCTCGCGACGGCGAATTACGCGGCACGTCAATCGACGGCCAGTGAGCTGAATTTGACCGCGCAGCCAGCAGCGGTCACAGGCCCCCGCCTGCTGCGCAGCCAGACTTCGACGGTACAAATCCGGGTGATGGAGTCGAATCCGCCCCCGGTTCGGATCATTTCTGTTGGCCGCGTCTACCGCCCCGACACGATCGACGCCACCCATTCCTGCATGTTTCACCAGATGGAAGGGTTGCTGATCGCCGAGGGAACCACCATGGCGCAGTTGAAGACCGTCCTCCGGCTCTTCGCCCGCGCCTATCTGGGGCACGATGTCACGATCCGGTTCCGCCCGTCTTTCTTTCCCTTCACCGAACCGTCGGTGGAAGTGGATATGAGCTGGGATAACACCGGAACCAAGTGGCTGGAAATCGGCGGTGCTGGCATGGTCGACCCCAACGTCCTGAAAGCCGTCGGGTACGACCCCGATAAGGTCACGGGATTCGCGTTCGGCTTGGGGATTGAACGTTTCTGCATGCGACGGTATCGCGTGCCGGACATTCGCTATTTCACGAACAACGACCTGCGATTCCTGCGGCAGTTCTGAAAGCCCGCGATCCGGGTCACCCGCAAAAAGCGTGGCAAACCCGTCGCAGGTTTCCGGTGACGTCGTTTTCGGCTAAACCGCTCGGTTTGCGGATAATGTTCAGGTTGAGACACCCGTCCTGCCTGGACGGATCGCACACTCAGCATCGCAACGCCCGGTCAGACGCAGGCGATTTCTGGCGAACAGCTTATAGGCCAAGTCAAGCACCGTCGAAATTCCCGGCCAGCGCGAAACGGCCGCCAGCCAGCCCCAGCCAATCGCGCTGTAAAGCCGACGAAAGACCTCCACCCCGACGACAATCGTCCCATCGGAGAGCCGCCCGTGAATCTCGGCCATCAGCTTGTCCTGTGTCAACCCGACGACTTCGGGGCGAAAGTCGGCGGCTGCGATATCGGTGAACAGAACCTTCCCACGACGGTTGAAGCGTCGCATGAAGTTCATCTCCCGCCGGCATAACGGGCAATCGCCGTCAAAAAAGATCTCGATGTCAAACGGGAGATTCATGAGATGACTCCGGCGGTCTCGCGGTAACGATCTGACTGTGGATCGTGGTATTCAATCCATGAACCGCAGTCGAGTGAAAACATTCACAGCGGAAGGAGTCCGTGCAGAACAACGACCGTCGAGTTCTTTGACGCGAAACGTTGACGATCGCGACCAAGTGCTGGTGTTGAACACCGCTCGAAAGAAACAGGCGTTCTCGACAGAAACAGGCGTTTGCGTCTTCAGCCGGCTTAGACCAGCACCCCTTCGATTGGCTTCCCTTCATCCAGAATCGGAATCGGCCGCCCCGCGTGATCCTGAAACGCCAGCGTCTGGTCGATTCCCATGAACCGGTACACCGTCGCCAGAATGTCGGCCGGCTTCAGGGGGCGGTCGATCGGATGCTCGGCTTTCGAATTCGTCGCTCCCACAATCTGGCCACCGCGGACCGCTCCCGCCATCAGCACCGAGATCGCGCTCCCCCAATGGTCACGACCCGGAATCGGAATTCCCGGCTGACCGTTGTTGATCTTTGGAGTTCGGCCGAATTCCCCCATCACCAGCACCAGCACGTCGTTGATCATCCCGCGCTGGGACAGGTCGTCGAGCAATGCGCTCACGGCCATGTCAACCGGGCCGAGCTTGTACCCGTGCCCTTCTTTGATATTCGAGTGATCGTCCCAATGCGGCATGTCCACAGTGACAAAACTCACCCCGGCCTCGACCAGACGCCTTGCCATCAACGTGTAATGTCCCCACGGACCGCGACCGTATCGGTCAGCAAAACGAGGGTCTTCTTTGCTCATGTCAAACGCCTCCCGGGCGCGACCCCCCAGAATCATCGAGACCGCTTCCTGTTGATAACGGTCGAGGGCTTCGATTCGGCCCGACTGGTCCACTTTGCGCTCCAACTGATCCAGCTTCGACAACAAATCGACCCGGGCGACGGTTTGGCCGGGGGCGGTATTGGCGAAATTCTCGAGGCACTTGGGTGGGGTGATGGCGGTCGTGTAATTTGCCGGCAGATAGGCCTGTTCGCGATTGACGTCGAACGGATTGTACGACGCCCCCAGGTACGCGGCCCCCTGATACCCGGGGTAGAGGTATACGCTTTGCGCCGCGGGGAGGCCGACGTAAGCGGGAACCCCCGGTCGATTCGCTCCCCTCGCTTTGGCGACATACGAGCCGACCGACGGGAACTTTTGCGGCAGATTGACTGACGTCGAACCGAATTTACCGGTCAACATCCAGTGCGCACCCGCGAAATGATCGCCATTGTCGTGATGGACCGAACGGACGAAGACCATCTTGTCGGCATGCTGCGCGTGGAGTGGCAGAATCTCGGAAATGAACATTCCGGGAACGTTCGTCGCGATGGCGTCCCACGGTCCGCGATAGTCCGACGATGCCTCCGGTTTGGGATTATAGGTTTCGAGCTGGCTTGGTCCGCCATCCAGCCACAGCAGAATCACCGACCGATTGTTGCGCTCGGCAGCCGCCTGGGCACGCAATCGCAGCAAATCGGACAGTCCCAGTCCGGAGAGGCCCAGAAAACCAGCCTTGATAGCGGTTCGGCGACTCAATCCCTGGCAATTGGTGGAATCGGGACCGCGAGTGATGTTCAGCATGACATTGGCTCTGACTGGGATCGACCATGGCGAATGACCCCCAACGGGAAGATTCACCAAAAACCGAAGTGGATCATACTCAGGCATCGACCGGACGGACAAGCAGACTTTGATGGCATTTTCTGAATGGCTCAGCGGGGGCCGCCATCCCAAAACGTGCTTGAAGAACCTGAAGACAGGCCGCGACGCAAGTGTTAGACTTTGCGGAATGTCAGACAAACTTCCCATGTCCCTGCCCGATGTCAGTGATCCGATTTCCATTTTGCTGGAAGACGGACCACTGCTAGCCGTCAACAAACCGGCCGGCTTGTTGACGTTGGGGGCCATCCCCGGAGTCCCAACGCTCGAGCGGAGGGTGAAGACCTATTTGAAGGACAAGTACCAGAAGCCCGGCAACGTCTACCTGGGGATTCCCCATCGGCTGGACCGACCGGTTTCGGGTGTGGTTGTGTTTGCCCGGAATTCCAAGTGCGCGGCCCGGCTGGCGGAACAGTTTCGCGACCGAGTGGTGCGCAAGGTCTACTGGGCGATCGTCGTCGGAAATGTTGAGCCGGCGACAGGCGAGCTGGTGGACTGGCTGCAAAAGTCCGACGATCAGGCGCATGTGGCGGTGGTCGACCCGGCGACCGCCGGCGCACGCGAGGCCCGACTGAGATACCGGACGATACGGACGGAGATCGCGCATCCCGTCACTGGGGAGCGTTGCACCCAGCTCGAGATCGAACTTGATACGGGCCGGATGCATCAGATTCGGGTGCAGTTCGGCAGTCGCGGCTGGGCGATTCTGGGGGACCGGCAGTATGGTTCCACTCTGGAATTCGAAGGGATTTCCGCACTCGACCCGCGCGAGTCGGCGATCGCCCTGCATGCCCGTCGACTGACGCTGAAGCATCCGGTTCGCTACGACGAAGTCGAACTGGCCGCACCCCTGCCAGCGAATTGGAACGCGTTTCCTTTGCTTGAGAGGGAGTGATCCTTCTTGGACCATTCACGCAGCCGAAAACGAACTCGTTGATGCTAAGCCAGGTCTCTCAGGAAGCGGTGGTCGCGGCCCCCATCCTGATCGAAACGACGCGGTCTCAATCTCGCATTTTTCGCCGACCGGGTTATAATCGGTGCCCCGCCGCTGGACACAACGTCAGGTGGCATTCGGTCCCTCCTTTTGCCGTCGCAGGCTTGCGCCATGATTCTCGATCAATTCCAGCTTACGGGTCGTGTGGCGATGGTGACCGGGGGGAGTCGGGGATTGGGGTACGCGATGGCGGTGGGGCTGGCGGAGGCTGGCGCGGACATTGCGTGTGTTTCGCGCTCCGGAGACGATGAGAAGTTGAGAGAGCGGGTGGAATCACTCGGTCGGCGATTTTTGGGGATTCAGGCGGAACTGGCGAAACCCGAGGAGCGGGTGGGTTTGGTGGACAAAGTGGTGGATGGGATGGGGTCGATCGAGATTCTGGTGAACAATGCGGGGGGCGGGGGGCGGTTTCCGCCCGAGGAATACCCGATGGATCAGTGGCGGGAGTTGCTGGAGGTTCACCTGGTCGCGTCATTCGATTTGTCGCAACAGGTGTCGCGGCATATGCTGCCGAGGGGGAGGGGGAAAATCATCAACATCGGGTCGGTGATGAGTTATGAAGGAGGGCTGAACATCTCGTCCTATGCGGCGGCGAAGCATGGGATCGCGGGATTGACGAAGTCGCTGGCGGTCTCCTGGGGTGCCCGGGGGATCAATGTGAACTGCATCGCCCCGGGATATTTTGAAACTTCGATGAGCGGCTCGTTAAAATACCATCCAGTACGTGGACATCAGATTTTGGATCGCATACCATGCGGCCGCTGGGGGATGCCTGAGGAACTCCAGGGACTGTGTGTTTTGTTGGCATCGGACGCGTCGAACTACATGCACGGAAGTATCGTGGAAATCGATGGCGGCTGGCTCTCCCGTTAGGATTTCAGGAATTTGGGAATTCTTTGGAAATCTAGTGGCGGATCTATTCCTCCCAGTCGACTCTCCTAGAATAGTGGACCCAAGTGCCGCGCGAAGGGTCTATTGATCGTGCGTCGGTTTTGCGGGCGGTTCGCGGCGAGCCCGAGTTGTTTGGCACCCTTTTCGGGGATGTCGGAATTCGCGGTTCGGCCCATGGTCTATTTCCTCCCCAACACTCTTGCGGTACGATGGAGCGGGTTGCAGTAGCAGTCGTTGAATCGGGAAGACGTAAACAGGAGCAGTTCAAATGAGACCTCAACTGGCTGGGATTTGGAACCGGATTTTCCCGAAAAAAACGCATCGAAAGAGCGTGGCGGGGCGCTATGCGCCGGCGATTGAGTCGCTGGAGTCACGGGCGATGCTGACGGCAGCGATCGCGCCCCAGTGGGAAGATGCATCCCGCTTGACACTCAGTTTTGCGCCTGAGGGGACTCTGGTGCATGGTCAGACGAGCAGTTTGACTGCCGCCTTGGGGGGGGCAGGTTCTGCAGATCAGGTGCGACAAGCGATTCTGTCTGCGTTTCAGAAACTGCAGGCCGGGACGAACATCAGCGTCGGCGTGGTCGCTGATAATGGCTCGCCGTTGGGAACTGTGGGTCGGTCACAGGGCGATACGCGGTTTGGGGATATTCGCATTGCGGCGGCTCGCTTGGGGTCGAGCGTTTATGCCTACTCCGTGCCGATCAATTCGGCTGCGGCCGGCACGTGGTCTGGAGAGATCGTATTCAATATCGATACTCCGTTGTCGAGCTTGAATGACGTGGCTTCAGTCGCCCTTCACGAGGCGGGGCATGTCCTGGGTCTCAAGGGGAACGACACGGCCGGTTCGATGATGAACGAGTCGTGGCAGCCGGGCCAGTTGCTGACCCCGAGCTCGACCGATTTGGCGAAGCTGGTGACGTTGTACGGTACCCGTGACTTGGATGCCAACGAGGCCTACGGGAGCTACGACGGCTACTGGACAGCAACCAGTGTGGATCGCCCCGACAGTTTCACGGGAACCACTCCGCTGATCACTTGGGGGGACATCAATGTCAGTTCTGATATCGACTGGTACCGTTTTGGTAGCCCGCAGGGTTATACCGGAACGGTAAAGATCGAACTGCGAACGGCTGGCATCAGCACCCTCGCAGGTCAGATCTCCGTCTACAACAGTTCGGGCGACCTGCTCGGGTCGGCGATCGGACCGGGGGCGACTTCGGTTTCGTTCCCGGCTGTCAGTGGGTCGGTTTACGTGCGTGTCAAGTCAGCGACGTCTGGCTTGACCGGGTTCGGCACTTATGCGCTCACTTCGAGCTACACGGGTGTCCAGACGGTGACGGAGTCGGTTGTCGACGCCGTGGCGCATGGTCGGTTTGACACGGTGTCGGCGAACCAAGTGCAGCAAATGCTGCTCTCGGGGAACACACTCTACTCGTCGTCGACAGTGATCACTGACGATGGGGTCTCGTTCACCCGGCTTCGGACCGCACCGGGTGCCGACGCGCGAACTGTCTACCGAACTCTGGGTGCGATCACCAGCGACAACAGTTCGGTGACATACGAGGTCAGGGCGCCCTATGATTCCTATGACGGGGACGTACTGACAGCCACCATTCAGGTCGATCCGACGAGCCGCTTGGTTCCAACGATTACCGTCCTGGACGTTGACGGCAATGTCATTCCGTCGACGGTTCTCGTCAATGCCAAAGGTGTGTACACGGTTCAGGTCGCGAACACAAACGAGGGACAGCGGTATCGATTGCGGGTGTCGCAGCCAGCACAATTCGGACCGCAAACCGGTTCGTTCGAATTGGAAGCCCGCTTTATCTATAAAGCCATCAAGCCGGTGACCCTGGCGACGGGCACGTTCACCGCTGCGGCCACTGCCAAGGACTATCGGCTGGATGTCGCGCAGACGACGATGTTCCTGTTTGGACTGAAGTCGAGTGGTGTCCCTGGCGGATCACAAGGGATCCAGCTCTGGATCTCCGACTCAAACGGGAATGTCCTGTACCGGTTGGTTTCGCTGACGGGTGACACCCGGACACTGACGCCGGTTTCGCTCGGTGTTGGCAGTTACTGTGTGCACATCGATACGTTCGCGATTGGAACGGCTTCCGTTCAGTCGACCTCCTACGCTGTGACCGCGCTGGAGATGTCCGATCCCATTGGACCGCTCCCCACCGACCCCAACGGAAACCCGGCCGGCGCGAATTATGTTTGGGGTCCCACCCTGGGAACCACGCCTCCGATCACGGATCCAACCACAACAACCACGACGACCACCACGGGGACGACAACGTCCACGATGCCTCCTGATCAGTACCTTGCTCTGTACTACTATTGGTACTGGTACTGGTTCGGCGGCGGCTACATGATGTAATCCAAGCGATCGCTTGGTCTGTGAGCAACACCCGTTGATCGTGAGTTTCTCGAACTCCCTGGTCAACGGGTGTTTTTGTTTTTTGACGGTAACTCTTTCATCGCCCCGCACAGTATCGGTCCGCACATCCAATCCAGATTCCACAACGGAACTGCTTGACATCAAAGAGTCGAAACGGGAGCATCGTCGCATGGACGCTCCCATCATTCTCAGCAGTCGGAACCGGAAAAAGTCTCGCGAAATCGCCGAGATCCTCGCTCCGTGGAAGATCCCCATCCAGTCCATCGCCGACTTTCCCGAAGTTGGTGAAATCGACGAGGACGGCGCGACTTTTCTCGACAACGCCTCCAAAAAGGCCCGCGAGCCCGCCCTGCGCCTGAGACGCTGGGTGATTGGTGAAGACAGCGGCCTGATGGTCGACGCGCTCGGCGGGGCACCCGGGGTGTATTCGGCCCGTTACAGCGGCCTAGCGGCGACCGATGAAACAAACAACGAAAAACTCCAACACGAGCTGGCGGGCGTCCCCCCCGATCAGCGGACGGCCGCCTACGCCTGCACGATCGCCCTCGCCGACCCGACAGGTGAAATCCGCGCCTCCGCGGTTGGGTATTGTCGCGGTGTCATCATTGACCAACCCCTCGGCACCAACGGCTTTGGCTACGATCCGTATTTCCTGATTCGTGAATACGGAAAAACCTTTGGTGAACTCTCGTCGCTTGTCAAGCACCAGATCAGTCACCGCGCTCGGGCGTTTTCGGCGTTCATCCCGCAGTTACTGCGGGTGTGGAGAGAGACGTGAACGTGCGGTTTCCGCAGAGCCGCGCCCGTTAGAAAGCGGTCAGCGGCGATCGCTCCCTGACCATCCCCACTCGGACTGATCGTGTCCTTTTCTGCCGTTCTTCGAATCTGCCGTGCTGAGTTTCGAATCTGACCGAAGCTTCTCTTCTGAGTCCCCGACTTGATGAACACACATCGTTCTACCTTTCCCTGCGCATCCCCGCGTGGGTGTCCCGCAGTGGCTGTCGCGCTGCTGTCGTTCGCGGTGCTCGCGGCGTCCATACTCGGCGGCCTCACGAAATCGGTTGCCGACGAGCCTGTGGTGTACGAAGGCTTGACCACTCAGGAGGCGGACGAGTTAAAAACCGCCGTGGCCGAACTGGAACAGAGGCTGATTCCATTATGGAAAGGAGCCGGCGGGGCGGCGGATCGCGATCGTATTGCTGACGCGGCGGTGTTTCCCAAAGCGATCACCTGGGCGCTGCGCTACGACCGGAAGTTAGAACCGGCCGACGTTCAATTGTTGCGCGGAGCGGTCGCGAAAGCGAAAGAACGAATCGATGCTCTGGAAAAAGGAGAACTCCCCTGGTCTCAACGGACCGGTCGACTGGTACGTGGCTACCAGTCGGAAGTGGACGGCTCGGTTCAGCCGTTTGGACTGGTGATCCCCAAGTCCGTCGCGGCCGGTAAGCCGTGGCGACTCGACGTCGTGTTGCACGGCAGCACCCGTCCGGTCGGCATGAGCGAATTGCGTTTCGCCAGTCGATTCGCCGAAACACCTCCCGGACAGCCGGGACCTCCCGACGAACCCTACATCGAGCTGCATCCGCTCGGACGGGTCGAAAACTGCTACCGCTGGGCGGGGGAGACCGATGTGTTCGAAGCGATCGAAGCGGTCTGTCGGCAGTACCCCATCGATCGCGATCGCATCGTTCTGCGGGGCATGTCGATGGGGGCGTCGGGGACCTGGCACCTGGGGCTCAAGCATCCCGAGCGATTCGTCGCGCTGGGCCCGTATTGCGGTTACGTCGATACCCATAAATTTTCCGAAACCCCGTTGTCGACGTTCATTCGGGTTGGCCCGCTACCGGAACATCAGGAGCGGGGGTTGCACATGCTCGATTCGGTCGACTACGCGGCGAATGCCTCGGTTGTCCCGGCGATCGCGTGCATCGGCGCGAAGGATGTGTTCTTCGATGCGCATGTCATCATGGGACATGCGTTTCGTCGGGAAGGGTTGCAGTTGATCAATCTGGTGTCCCCCGACACCGGCCATACGATCGATCCTGTGACGCAGCGCGAGCAGCTTCGACTGATCGGAGCGTTCGCGGACCGGGGCGTCGATCGATTGCCGATGAGTTTGCGGTTTGTCACCTGGACCTTGAAATACAACCGCTGTCATTGGGTGGAGCTGCTGAGTCTGGGAGAACACTACGCGCGGGCCGAATTCGATGCGCGACGATCGGCCGACGGGCTGATCAACGTGGTGCGATCGACGAATATCCTCCGGTTCGCTTTGGCGGCCGACGTGGTGACCGGAGAACGGCCACGCGTTCGATTTGGCGAACTCGAGATCGACCTTTCGAACCACCGAGGTCGCCGGGTGGAGTTGGCGAATGTCGCTGGCCGCTGGCAGGTGGTTTCCCCCGAGACCTTTTCGGCGACGGTCGCGAAACGCCCCGGCCTTCAGGGACCAATCGATGACGCGTTCGCGACACCGTTCCTGTGCGTTCGTGGAACCGGAACCCCGTGGAATCCCGCAGTCCATGAGTGGTCCTTGGCGACATTGGACCGATTCGCCCGGGAGTGGGATCACTACCTTCGCGGAGAGTTACGTATTGTCGACGACGCGGACGTGACGTCGGCGGATCGAGAGAAGTACCACTTGGTGTTGTTTGGGGACCCTGGAAGTAATCGTCTGATCGCCGAGGCGCTGCCGAAACTGCCCATTCAGTGGACACGAGAAAATCTGGTGATGGGGGACGAAAAATTCCCGGCCGCGGATCATTCCCCCGCCCTGATCTATCCCAATCCATTGACCGCGACGGCGAAGCGGTATGTGGTGATCAACAGCGGGCACACGTTTCACGAACCGGAGTTTTCGACACTCAACTACCTGCTCTTTCCCCGACTGGGGGATTGGGGAGTGATCCAGGTAGGGATTGCCACCCCGGGGGTGGCGGCGGTTCCCGGTGGGTTGGCGGAGCAGGTGAAAGAGGCGGGCTTTTTTGATGAGGAGTGGAAGTTTTTGAGGGAGCCGGAGGAGGAATAGGAACCGGTGGCGCGCGTGGACTGAAGTCCATGCTACGGAGGCTGCGGGAAGGGCTGGAAACGAAACTTCCTTCATCCGATCGGTGTTTGATGCTGATACTTTGGCGGTCTGGTACGCTGCATGGCAACTCTGTCTGTAGTTCCAGGTCAACCGTCATCCGAGATCCTCAATGCCCGACTGGCTGAATTCCACCCTTGATGCCGCTCCCGCGGTTCCCGTTGGACCCGATGAGTTGACGTACGCGCGGCTTCTGGTTCGCCTGTTCGCGGCGTTGGCCTGTGGGTTGTGTGTCGCGGGGATCTATCGGCTGTCCCACGGACGGGACCGCAACGCGACGCCGGGACTGGTGACGACGCTGGTGTTGCTGTCGGTGTTGATCGCGCTGGTGTCGATTGTGATTGGCAGCAGTGTCGCGCGGGCGTTCAGTCTGGTGGGGGCGTTGTCGATCGTGCGGTTCCGTACGGTCGTTGACGACACCCGGGACACCGCGTTCGTGATTTTCACCGTCGTGGTGGGGATGGCGTCGGGGGCCGGGTTTTTCATGGCGGCTTTGGCCGGGCTGCCGGTGGTCGGTGTGGCTGCGGTTGGTCTGTCACACCTGTGGGATCGCCCCACTGCTGCGAGTGATGTGTCGGTCCCCTGCAAATTGATGGTGCGACTGGCGAAAGGGCTCGATCCGGCGGTCGTCGTCGCGCCGATTCTGGGCAAGTACTTCGACCGCGTGTCGATCGTGGAAACGAGTACGTGGAAACAGGGGACGGGAATTGAAGTGATTTACACCGCAAGGTTGAAAGACGCGGCGACTTTTCCGAGTGTCGTTGTGGAACTCAATACGGTTGAGGGGGTCGCCGGCGCGGAGTTGAAGCGTTCGTGATGACGAAGTTCCTTTTGGGAGAGTACGCATGAGAAGCCGGATCAGTGCCGCTTTGGCGCTGTCGATGTTGGGTGTGGCGGGCATGCTCGCCTCGGCTCAGGAACCGCGTCGCGAACGGCCGCAGCGTCCTGACGACGCCCCCAGTGGGCAGCGCGACGACCGCCGGGAACCACGCCGGGGGCCGCTTGGCGAAGGACGTGACGGAGGTGGTCGCGGCGGCTTTGGGCAAGGGGGCTTCGGACCGGGAGGAGGTCCTCCCGGTGGGCCAGGGGGATTTGGTGGCGGGTTCGGTGGTCCCGGAATGTTCCGCGCGCCGCCCGAAATGGACCTCGTGTTTCTGGTCGCGATTCCGGAGGTCCAAACCGAGATCGGGATGAAGGATGATCAGAAGAAAGCGGTCGCCGACCTGACAGCAAGTCTCGGTGAAAAGATGGGTCGAGCCATGGAAGGGATCGACTTTCGCGAAATCTTCGAGCTGGAACCGGAAGATCGGGACAAAAAAATGGCCGGTGTCCGCGAGAAACAGGACGCGGTCGCGAAGTCACTGCGAACCGACCTTGAGAAACTTCTCGACAAGACGCAAATTGCCCGACTGACAGAGTTGGATGTGCAGCGCGCAGGGACTTCGGCGTTGCGTCGCAAACCCGTCGCGCAAAAACTGAAGCTGTCGGAAGAGCAACAGGGAAAGCTGGGGGAACTGCTGGATTCGCTTCCTCCCTTCCTTCCCCCCGATGCCCGCCAGCAGGTTGACGAAGAAGCTCTGGCGGTCCTCAACAAAGATCAGAAAGACCTGTTCGCGAAGTTGAAAGGGGAAAAATTTGAGTTTCCTCCCCCGGCCTTTGGTCCTCCCGGCGGATTCGCGGGCGGTTTCCAGGGAGGTGGACCTGGTGGTCCCGGCGGGTTTGGCGGCGGTCCGGGTGGGCCGGGCGGCTTTGGCGGTGGCCCCGGTGGATTTGGTGGCGGCCCGGGGGGATTCGGCGGTCCGGGTGGCCCCATGGGGGGGGAACGGAAACTGCTTGCCGAATTTGACAAAGACAAGAACGGCTGGCTCGATGCCGACGAACGTCAAGCTGCCCGCAAACCACAAGGTGAAGGGCGAGGTCAGCGCGGTCGCCGATTCGGTCCTCCTGGCGGCATGGGGGGCCGTGGCGAAGAACCGGTCAAACCTGGTCCGCAAGTCGCCAAAACCGATTTCAAACCGAGCGACGCCCCACTGTACGACCTACATGTGATTCGAACGATTTTCATCGATTTTGAATCACATGATTGGGAAGCGGAAATGGCCGACTTCTATCGGACGGATGTCGACGTTCCCGCGACGATCACCGTTGACGGCAAGACCTACCCGCAAGTTGGCGTTCAGTTCCGGGGAATGTCGTCGTTCGGAATGGTCGGTGCCGGCCACAAACGGTCGATGAACCTGTCGGTGGATCTGGTCAACAAGGACCAGCGATTGCTTGGCTACAAGACCCTGAATTTGCTCAATGCGCATGAAGACTCTTCCTTCATGCACCCGGTTCTGTACAACCAGATCGCGCAGCACTACCTCCCGACACCCAAAGCGAATTTCGTGAAGGTTGTGGTGAACGGCGAGAGCTGGGGGCTGTACGTCAACGCGCAGCAGTTCAACAAAGACTTCCTCGCCGAGTATTTTCCCAGCAGCAAAGGTGCCCGCTGGAAAGTTCCCGGCAGTCCGGGAGGTCGTGGTGGCTTGAACTATCTGGGAGAAGACCCGGCGGCTTACAAGGGGATCTACCAGATCAAGTCGAACGATAGCGAAAAGTCGTGGAAGGCCTTGGCCAATCTATGCAAGGTGCTAAACGAAACACCGCTCGACCAGCTCGAAGCCGCTCTCGATCCGATTCTCGACATTGATGGAGCGTTGTGGTTCCTGGCGATGGAGAACGTGATGATCAATGGCGACGGATACTGGGTCCGCGCCAGTGACTACAGCATCTACCTTGATGAAAAGAACCGCTTCCACATTCTGCCGCACGACACCAACGAAACCTTTGGGCTTCCGATGGGGCCGGGGATGGGTGGTCGCGGTGGTCCGGGAGGCCCCGGTGGGTTTGGCGCCGGTCCCGGCGGTTTCGGTGGTGGCCCCGGGGGCTTCGGAGGAGGACCTGGTGGCCCGGGGGGCTTCGGTGGCGGTCCCGGTGGACCGGGAGGGGGTCGTCCTCAGCGACCGGATGACGGCCCTGGCGAACCCCGTGGTGAACGACGACGGCCCGACGGTGACAATGACGGTCCCCGCGAAGAACGCCCCCGTGGTGGACGCCCCCAGCGTCCTGATGACGCTGGCCAGCCGGGTCGTTCGGAAGGTCGCGGCGATCGCCCGGAAGGCCGTGGCGAACGTGGTGGTGAACGTGGCCCGGGTGGTCGTGGCCTGGGAGGCGGTCGTGGCTTTGGTGGTCCGGGAGGCCCCGGTGGATTTGGTGGTCCTGGTGGAATGGGAGCGGGGAGTCTGGAACTCGACCCGTTGATCGGCCTGAATGACCAGTCAAAGCCGCTTCGCAGCCGGCTGCTCGCCGTTCCGGCGCTAAAGGCCCGGTACCTCGCCCATGTGAAAACGATTGCCGAGGAGTGGCTTGATTGGAACAAACTGGGACCAATCGTCGCCGACTACGCCAAGCTGATCGAACCGGAGATTGCCGCCGACACCCGCAAGCTCTCGTCGCTGGAAGCGTTTCAGCGAAGTGTCTCCCCGGATGAAACGCCGGCGACCGCGGAAGGAGGAGGACGGCGGGAACTCAGCCTGAGACAGTTCGCCGACCAACGGCGGAAGTTCCTCCTGAATCACCCGGTGATCAAGGGAGAAGAGCCGCAGGGGAAATAGGCCGAACCTGTTCGCAACGTGGCCATCTCCCCCTGGAGAATTCTGAAGTGCCGCTTTGAACAACGCGCCGGGAGGGCATGGCTCTCCCGGCGCGATGGGAAACCGCCAATTCGCGTTCGATGTGGAAAAAACGTACTCTGGGGGTAGTCGCCCCAAGTTCTTTCAGAAGCTCACGTCAGCTCATCGCGTTCCGTGAAGCCCCCACCCCATCCTCCCTGCCGCCGAGAGATTTCATTCATGAGTTCGCGCTGGAGATCTGCGATTTCTGCCGTCGAATGGGGAAGCGTTGACGCAATCCGGACGCGACCGATGCGGCTTCTGTTGCGAGGGATCGCGCTCGCACTCGCGGTGCTTACTCCCGTGGCCGGGATCGCCGCCGACGACGTGAAATTCACCCCCGAGCAAATCGAGTTCTTCGAATCCAAGGTTCGCCCCCTCCTGGTGGAGAATTGTTTTGAATGTCACAGCGTGGGCGCGACAAAAGGGGTCAAGGGGGGACTCAAACTCGATTCGCGCGCTGGATTGTTGAAAGGGGGAGACTCGGGGCCGGCGGTCGTCGTGGGCAAGCCGGACGAGAGCCTGCTGGTTCAAGCGGTGCGCTGGCAGATGTTCGAGATGCCCCCCAAGGGAAAACTCGGCGAGGGGCAAATCGAGTTGTTGGCGCGGTGGGTGGCTCAGGGAGCGGCTTGGCCGGAGGGCGATCCTGCCGCCGAGGGGACGGTTCCCAGGACCTACAATTGGGCCGAATTGCGGTCGAATCATTGGGCTTGGCAGCCTGTGCTGAGGCCCGCGATCCCCAACATGCAGAATACGAATTGGGCGAAGAACCCGATTGACCACTTCGTCTGGGCGCGGCTCAACGCGGCCGGGATGAGTCCGGCTGCTCAGGCTGAGCCGAAAACACTGGTCCGTCGGGTCTATTTTGATCTCATCGGATTGCCTCCCGCTCCCGAGGAGGTCGCCGCGTTCACCGACGCCTTCACGCGCGACCCCGATGGTGCAATGGCGGCACTGGTCGATCGATTGCTGGCGTTGCCTCAATATGGTGAACGCTGGGCCCGACACTGGCTCGACATTGCGCGGTACAGCGATCTGGTAACTGCTCAATAACCCCTCGGAAACTGGTATTTACTCAAAGTCGGTTTTTCGGGGAATGTATGGCGCATGAGCCAGTCAGACCCCCAGCCAATCCAACCGATCGTCATCGCGGGAATCGAGATCCCGGCGGCGGAGCAGACGCC
>CAMATH010000099.1 GCA_945860955.1 Planctomicrobium piriforme | reverse complement strand
TTATCCAGAGAGCAGGAATGGCGAGCAACTCCATCCTGTTCATCCCTTTCATCCTCTTCATCCTGTCAAATTCTTTCCGTCCATCGTACACACCCTCATAGCTGCACAATCACATTCCGCAGTTCGGCTTCACGGCCCACTCGCGGCGTTCGCTGACCATGGCACCCAACTTAGCCTCCAAGCGGGCCGTTGATTTTCTTGAGGCAAAGGTCCGATGTCCGCGTGAGCCGCTGGAGTTGTCGGCTAAGTCATTTCAATCAACCACCCGCTTGAATTGCGGAAGGGTGCCACGGCCAGCGACCAACGGGAGTCGCCCGTGCGAGCGTAAACAGGCGTTGCCACGGGAAAGGCCGCCAATCTAGGTGTTTAAGCCGATGGTTGATTTCAATGTTCTTCGTATTGCGGGGTCTCAATTAGGATGTTGATTGAATTTCGGGTAGTATTCCATGGACCATTTTACGTTCGACGGACTGCGGCAATGCTGCGAGGCAGACGAGATTGAGGATGTCGATGTTGTCGCTGCGAAAACCTTCCGTTAAATCCATTCGCCGCTTTCTGGCGGAACAGGCTGCGTTGGAATTCAGTTATCAAGCGGTCGGAGCGACCGCGACAACACCGCCCGCGGGGTATGTCGTCGATCGAACCCGGGTCAAGTTGGGAGATGGTGAGCCGGTGTTCGATTCAGCGATAGCCGCACTCCAGCGGTGGGAGCAGTTTCGACTGGGCTGGGTCGAAGCGTGGTCGCCGGACACACCCATTCAGCCGGGCGAGGTCGTGGCGGTAATGGGGTGGGCCATCGGCATGTGGTGGTTGAATTCGTGTCGGATTGTCTATGTTGTCGATGAGTTCGGACCGATCCGGAAATTCGGTTTTGCTTACGGCACCTTGCCAGTCCACGCGGAAAGTGGAGAGGAGAGATTCCTCATCGAATGGGACCGGTCCGACAACAGCGTGTGGTACGACATCCTGGCCTTCTCACAACCGAACCAATTCCTGACCCGGTTGGGCTACCCGGTTGTCCGCCGACTTCAGAAACGCTTCGGACGGGAGTCGGCGGCGTCCCTGTGCCGAGCGGTCCAGGCTCGAACACAGTGAGGGATGAGTGCGGATTGCGTTTGCTGAATGCGGACCGGAAGAACTGACCCGTCAAGGCCGCGGCGGACATCCATCCAAATTCCACCCCTGCAACGGTTTTCAAATTCCGTACCTGGATGCGAGTCATGTGCTGGTACGGGTACAATGGCTCCTGCAGACGGACGACAAACTCTCGAATCTGAATTGGCTGCGTCATCGATTGTTCATTCGTGTTCGGTCGATTGCTCCTACTGCCGCGTCGATTAGGAGCCTTTCACTCACCGAGGCCTAAAACACCGGCTGAGCGAAAGTCTGCAATTCCTTCAGGCTCGCCGAGTCGACTTCTTTGTGCAGGCTGTTGCCGTGCGAGTCCATCGTGCAGATCGTGGCGAAGCCGTTCACCCGCAACTGCCACATCGCCTCGGGAATGCCGAACTCTTCGAGCCAATGCACGCCGTCGACCGATTTGACACACTCGGAATAGAACTGAGCGGCTCCCCCGATCGCGTTGAGATAGACCGCGCCATGCTCATTCAGGCCGGCGAGAGTCTTCGCCCCCATTCCCCCCTTGCCAATCACCGCCCGAATGCCGAACTTGCCAATCACGTCGGCCTGGAACGGCTCTTCGCGCGCAGAGGTGGTGGGACCGGCGGCACCACACTTCCACGAGCCGTCGGCGTTCTTCATCATCACCGGTCCGCAGTGATACAGCACCGACCCCTTCAAGTCGATCGGGGCGTCGTGTTCCATCAGGTGGTGATGCACATTGTCGCGGCCCGTGTTAATCACGCCATTCACCACGACCACATCCCCCACCTTCACACTGCGGATTTTCTCTTCGGTGATCGGCGCTTCGAGAACCACCTCGCGGCCGGTCAACTGGAATCCCTGTCCGACAGCGAGCTTCTTGATTTCATCCTGTTCACGATACAGCCAGCGGGTGATCTCACCCGACCCGGGATCGAGGACGACGCCCAGCCTGCGGAACGCCCAGCATTCGTACGCGACCGAGACAAAGAACGACGCGGGGAGGCGGTTGATCACCCCCACCTTGCACCCCAGCAGCGTGACTTTGCCGCCGAAGCCCATGGTCCCAATCCCCAGTTTGTTCGCGTTCTCGACCACGTATTTTTCGAGGTCGGCCAGCTCGGCGACCGGGTTCACGTCGTCGGCATTGCGGAACAACTGCATCTTCGCGTGTTCATAACCGCTGGTCCGGTCACCACCGACGCAAACCCCCAGGTAGCCGGCGGAACAGCCTTGGCCCTGCGCCTGATAAACCGCGTGCATCAGGCATTTGCGGACCCCGTCGAGATCGCGGTCGGCCCGCCCCAGTCCCGGCAGCTCCTGCGGCAGCGAGTATTGAATGTTCTTGTTCTCGCAGCCGCCTCCCTTGAGTACCAGTTTGATCTCGACTTCGTTCTTGCGGTGTTGGTGGAAGTGAACGACGGGAGTGCCGGGACCCAGGTTGTCGCCACTATTCTTGCCAGTCAGCGAGTCCACCGAGTTCGGTCGAAGTTTTCCCGCTTTCGTCGCTTTGGCGACCGCTTGTTTGATCTGTTCTTCGAGTTCGATCTGGTCGAATCCGACCGGCGTCTTCACGATGAAGGTTGGCATGCCGGTGTCCTGACAGATCGGCCGCTCGGTCTCACACGCCATATCGATGTTGAGGGCGATTGTCGCCAGCGCGAGCGAGGCGTTGGTGTTCGGTGTCTCGCGCGATTCGGCGTCCGCGATCAGCCGGCGAATGTCCGACGGGAGATTGGTCGAGGTTTGAACAATCAACTGATACAGACTGTCGGCGAATGACATGGTGCGCTGGTTTCTGAAATGAGTCGGTGAAGCGCCCACCAGGAGATTTCCTGGCGGCGACGTGGTGGTGGAAATCGTGTGTTGCCGGTGACCGCGAGTCGCTCAATCGGCCTTCCGCAGCCTACCCTTTTTGACCCGGCCGCCGTCGGCGTCGGGCGACGCGGTCACCCCCAGAGCCCGGTTGACCGCGTCCAGCAGTTGGTCCATCGCGAACGGCTTTCGCAGGTAATCGACAACACCCAGCATCTCGGCGTAGGCTTTGTGCCGACCTCCTTCGTTCGCGGTGATCATGATCACCTTTGGAGGCTCCGCGAGGTTTTTGATGAACTCGAGGACCGGGAAGCCCCCCATTTGGGGCATCATCATGTCGGTGATGACGAGCGCGGGCTTGAATTCGCCGATCATACGCTGCCCTTCGCGACCGTTCCCGGCGACAGTGACCTGATAGCCGTTCGATTCGAGAACCGTACGGAGCGTCGACGAGATCTCGCGATCGTCGTCGATGATCAAAATGCGGGTGGGTTCGGACATGATTCCTGAAGGCGAACGACGGTCGCAAGGACGTTGCGGGTTGGAACCTATCGTACATTCGCCAACCGTGGAATCTCAAGCCGTCACGCGTGACAGCCGCGATCCCGAACGATCACACGATGACCATCGAATTCCAGCCTGCCCGATGCGAAATGGTTGATCGCTTCCGGGTACGCTGTGCACTCGGCGTCAAAGACCCGGGCGGCCAGAGTGTCAGCGGTGTCGTTGGCCAGCACCGGGACCGAACGCTGTACGATGATGGGGCCGTGATCGTAGTGATTGTCGGCGAAATGCACGGTGCATCCGCTGATTTTGCAACCTCGTTCCAGGACCGCCTCATGCACGTGGTGCCCGAAGAAACCTTTGCCGCAAAACGCGGGGATCAGCGAGGGGTGAATGTTCATCACCCGATTGGTGAAATCCTCGGGAATGTGAATCAGCGAGAGGAATCCCGCGAGAGTGACCAGATCGACGCGGGCGGACCGAAGCTGGTCAAAGATCGCCGACGAAAAAGCGTCGACGGATGAAAACGCCTTGCGTTCGATCACCACGCACGGGATCGCTGCGCGGGCGGCCCGGGCGATTCCGCCGCAATCGGGCCGGCTGGCGATCACTATGGGGATTACGGCGTTCATTGTCCCCCGCGCGACGTGATCCAAAAAATTGACCAGCGTCGTCCCGCCACCCGAAATCAACACTCCCAGGCGAATGGGACGGCGGGAAGTGTCATTCGAGGGTGTCGGGGTGGTCATTGGGATGATCGATCCTTTCGAGACTGCGCAGCGCGGCGCGAGTCTCGGCTTCTGTCGGAGCGGGGGAGGTGGCCAAATCCCGCAAAACCTGGCGGGCCTGGCGATTGCGATTCCGCAGGACGAGTGATCCGAAAATGACCAGCGCCGCCCCACCTCCCGCAAGCCAATACCAGCGAGGGTCGACGGCGGAATTCCCTCGGGGGGGATTCCACTCGAGTCGATTGGCGAGAACGAGAGGGGCGGACCAATGGCCACTTTCGGTACCTGCGCGATAAGTCCAGAGCTTGTAGAAATACCCGGTGACCGTGACGTAGTCGGTGGGGGCTTTCGCCGTCGGCCGCACGATGTTCTCGGGAATCCGGGTACAAATCACCACATACGGGAATTGCGACGAGTCGTCTGTGAACAGGTGGGCCTGGTACAGGGTTTCGAGACCGAACGAATTCTCGCCCGCCTCCATGGGGGTGAGATCGCGAATGTAGCCGGTGAGGGTGACAGGCTGGCCGCGCCAGCTCTCGGGGTGGGTGACAATGTCGTAAAACAACAAGTGCTTGCGTCGGCGGTTTTTACGGTCGGTACGAAAACTCGCTTCGGCGGACTGTTGGTTTTCGAATGCGGCGCGGCGTTGCAGGTTCAGGTCCGTCGACTGGGCGTGAGCGAGCAGCATGTAGTAGCAGTCGCGCTCCGCGGACGGAAAGCCGGCCGTGAGATCGGCCACCGGTGCGAGCAACTCTGGAGGAAACTCGGCACCCGTTCTGGGCAGCGCGAGTTTGGGAAGAGTCAACTTCGGCGATTGCGCGTGTGCCCCCGTTGAAAGCAGGGCGACCAATACCAGCAGCGCGATCGAATGGATCGCGAGAAGTCCGAGAGGAAGTCGGCAGACTTGGGGCATTGTCTGATTGGGGAACGGAATCACGCAGGGCTAAATCCAAGCGACGGTGTCGCGCCAAGCCGCCAAGCCATTCTGTCGAGTCCGTCGGCACCTGTCGAGTGTTGTCGTCGAATGTCGTTGTGGAGTAGTGAGTTGCGGCAATCCACCGGCGAATCGTCAATTGACACAGAGAACCGAAAATCTATAATTCGGGAGGATTTTCGGCGATTGCCAAAATCGTCCCACACGTGAAGTCTCGTTCGAAGGAAGAAGGATACCATGGCGGGCTCCAGCACGCTCACATTCACCGATGCCAATTTCGCAAACGAAGTTCTCCAGAGTGACGTTCCGGTTCTGGTCGACTTCTGGGCGCCGTGGTGCGGTCCGTGCTTGCGATTGGGGCCGACCATCGACGCCCTGGCGACGGAATATGACGGCAAGGTGAAGATCGGCAAGTTGAATACCGACGAGAATCAAGAGATGGCGATTCAGTACGGTATCAGCAGCATCCCGGCGATGCTGGTGTTCAAGGGAGGCGAGGTCGTCAACAAGGTTGTCGGGGCTCACCCGAAAGAGAAGATCGCGGGCGTATTGGACGCTTCGCTGGCTTAACCGCTCGCCAGGGAAAGGAATCCCGAAATGAGCCTCTCGCAGTTACCGCCGCGCGCCACGTCGACGCATCCTGTTGCCAATCCGCAACCTGATGCGTCCGGGGGCGACTCATCGGAACTCCGCGGTGACGGGGCTCATTCGGTTTCGGGGCCGCATCTGCCTCCGCGACAATTTGAGTCTTCGGGGAACCCGTGCGCGGAGATCAGTTTATCGGATAAACCCCCGGAGGCATTGGCTGAGTCGTCGCGGAGCAGCGACCGCGCCTCCGCTCCCCGCGTGGAAACCGACCAGATCGCCCTGTATCTGGAATCTCAATACAATGAGCTGGATCGGCGCGAACAGCTTCTGCACTCCCAGTTGGCGCAGTTCGACCAGGAGCGGCGGGCGTTTCGATTATTGATCGGGGAGCGATCACAGGAGGTCGCGGCGCGGGAGTCGGCGGTTGACGCCGACCGGGTGGAACTCGACCAGCGACTTTCGGCTGCCACGGCCCTGGAGCGCGAACTGCAGGATCTTCGAGAATCGCTGTTGCGCGAACGCCACAGCCTGAACCTCGAACGGGAGCAGTTCGAGTCGGAACGAGAGCAGGATCGCGCCCGTTTCGCGGACGAGTGCCGACAGATCCGCCTGGAAATCGATCATCTCAAGGAAGACGCCGAGGCGGACGCCGCCCGCATCCGCGACGAACTTCGGCAGGAACAGGTATTGGCCGAGAGCCGGCTCCGTTTTCAGCAGGAGCATTTGCAGCGGACGATGCGGGACTTTGAGAAGTCTCAGATCGATTTCCGTCGCGAACAGCAACAGGCGCGAACTCGGTTGACCGAAACGGAATCGCAGATCGTGCTGCGGAATCAGCAACTCGACCGCGTCCGAAAACTACTGATCGAACGACAGCATTCAATCGAACGGGAACGGCAGTGGTTGCTGGTGGAGCGGCGGGCGGTCGAAGGCCGAATTCGGGATGACCGCGAGGAATTGCGGGCGGCGCAAACCACCTGGGAACAGGAGCGGGAGACCCAGAAGTCTGACCTCCGCCGGCAGCACGACATGCTCGCACTGCATGCCGACAATCTGGAATCACGGCGGCAGCGCCTCGACGGTCTGCGGGTGGAACTCGAAGAGACCAATCGGCAAACGCTGGAAATGCGGCTGGCGGTTGAGGAATCGTATGCCCAGTTGACTCAGACGGTCGGCAACGAAGTGACCCGCGCGCGGGTGGAAGAGGCCCGCCAGATACTGATTGAGTATTACCGCCACACGCGCGAGGCGCTCTTCGCGCAACGGCAGGAACTGGAACAACTGCAGGCGAAGTTGCGTCAGCAGCGACAGGAGTTTCTCGACGAGCGAAAAGAACTCGCCGAGTGGGTGGCACAGCAGGAAGAACAATTCGCCGCCCGGGAGCAGGCGGTCGTTTCGGAACGAGCCGCAGTCGAGGCGCGCGAACAGGCGTGGCGCGACGCCGCGGAGAGGTGGAATCGCGAGAAACTGGAAGCCGAGTCTGTGATTCGCGACCTGCTGCGTCAGCTTGACACTCAGTGAATCCGTTCGAATTTTTGAATCGAATGGCACGACGGATCGACAAGTCCGCGATTTCCGCCAGCCGACTGAACAACCTCACCCACGTAAATCGAGCCGTGGGAATCGATGCACAAATCGTGCGGTGCGAAGAACTGGCCGGGCGCGCAGGGATCATCGCTGCCGCCAAATTTGGCGATCAATCGCCCGGTCGCGGCGTCGTAGCCGCGCACATACGCCCCGTGCGGAGGATCGGTTGGGGGAGTCTGCCAGGGGAATCGACCCGCTTTCCAGCCGACGTCGCACACCCAGGCGATCCCCTGTCGATCAAAACGAACCTGCATCGGGCGTTCGGTTTCGGTCCATTCCCGCAGAAATTCTCCTTCCGGTGTGAAGATCTGGACGCGGCTGTTTTCCCGGTCGGCGACGTAGACCAGCCCGGCGGCATCGATCGCGATGCCGTGGGGCAGGTTGAACTCCCCGGGACCGGATCCCGATTCGCCCCACGAAAACAGCAGTTGGCCCGACGGGTCGAATTTGTGGACGCGGCAATTGCCGTAGCCGTCGGCGATGTAGAGTGAACCATCGGGCGCGATCGCCAGATTGGTCGGCAGATTGAACGGGCCGGCGGGTTGCTTGATGGTCCGGTAGTCGAGCCACTCAATACCGGTTTCTGATGGAGTCTTCGAGGTTCCCAGGGTCTGCAACAGCATCCCGTCCGGGGTGAACCGGCGCACGGTGTGGTCCCAATCGTCGGTACACCAGACGGTGTCGTCGGGGGCGATGGTGATGCCGTGGGCGTGGGTCAGCACCCCTTCCCCCCAGGAGGAGACAAACGTCCCGTCGGGTTCGAAGATACAGACCGGGTGATCGCTGCGACTGAACACGAACACGCGGTCCCGCGAATCCACGGCGACCCCCGCGACTTCGTAAAACGACCATCCCAAGGGTAACTGGGGCCACCCAGGAACCGGGCGATAACGATATTCGCCCTCGCCGAGGATCATGTCGTTCGATGATTGGGAAGTGGTCATGGCAACGAGGCCTGGTGGACGAAGCGGTTTGTGGCAGCGAAACGCACGCGACGGGTCGGGAATCACTCGACATGTCCCGGGGCCGGGTGTCCCCAGATCGTCACGGCCAACCCGTATAAAGGCAAGTGTCGCTCGAATCGAAACGGATTCCCGAGATAGCGGGCGAGCAGGGCACCCGCTCCTCCTGTGATCAGACAAAGCGGGTCGACGGTCGCGTCGGAAAGCTGACTCGTCAAGCGATTCGCCAGCTCACGGATCGCCCCCACCTGCCCGTACAGCACCCCACTCCGGATCGCGTCCCAAGTGTTTTTTCCGACGGGAGGGATTTCCCCTTCCACCAGTTCACTGGCGGGTACGTGCGGCAGCATCGCGGTGTAATGGTTGAGTGCCAGGCCACACAACGACAACCCCGGCAGGATCGCCCCCCCCGCGAATTCCCCCTGTGGCGTGATCAGATTGACGGTGGTCGCGGTCCCGGAGTCGACGACAATCGCCCCTTGACCGGCGGTTCGCAACCGGTTGGCCGCGACCGCGCCCAACAGGCGGTCGATACCGACCCGTTCGGGCGTTTCGACGTCGACGCGTAATTCCACCTGGGCGTGGGACGTGATCCGCCGTGGTCGTGGCCAGGCTGCCGGCCAGCCAGCCAGCAGCCGATCGATTCCCGGGGGATTCACACCGGCCACGGCCGTCTGGAGAATCGGTCCATGGGCGGCCGCCAAATGCTCGGCCACCGAACGCAATTCGAGTGGCTGCGCGAGAGGCAAAGCCTGCGTCGCGAGGCAGGGGGGGAGCGGGACACCAGGAGACCAGGCGTTGCGGTCGAACAGCCCCAGTTTGGCGCGGGTATTGCCGACGTCGACGGTCAGCAGGAGGTCGGGAGACATGGGGGCGTATTCTGATACACCCTGTGACGGAAGACAAGACGGGCTGGCAGGGGATCGGACGCCGGGTCATTAAATTGTCCAGGAGCGGTCGATCGCGGGCAGTCGGACGACAATTTGGGGACGGGGGGAAGCGTCAACCAGCGAAAACTCGGCCCCCAGGACAGTGCTAGTCAAAACCGCAGGGTTCCCGATTGTCGTTTCGCCTGCGGGGGAAAGTGATGTCCCCTGCAGTCGGAACAATTCCAGTCGCCAGGGCCGACGTTCAACAACCAGCAATTCCCGAGTGCCGACTTTTCCGTAAAACGAGAGCTTTTCCGGGGTATTTTCCTCCGGGCTTGTGACCTCAATGGCGAAGTCAGGACCACCAAACCAGAACGTGTCGTAGTTCAAGGATTCAGTGGTGTGCAGGAAGACCGCGACATCGGGGATTCGGTAATTGGACTGCCAGTTTTCAATCCTGTCGCTGATGTTAACTCCCGGCACAACACAACCCAAGTTACGGTCCGAGACGATTTCATCCAGGATCCGTGTCAATCGCCCGACAAGCACCTGATGTTCGTGGTTTGGCATTGGCGTCACGATGCGCACCCCCTCCCACACTTCGTCGTAGCGATCCGCTCCCGAGATGGAACGCGGGCATTCCACGGGATTATCCGCCAAACTTTCCTGAATGATCGTCGGAATTCTTTTGCTCCTGGCCAAGGCGTCACGTGGTGAGATTCTAACCGATCCCTTTTCGCGACGCGAATTCCGCCGTCAAATCGACTTGTTTTCAGCCGCGACGCGTGTAGAATTTTCGTTATGCCCGGTGCCGCTTTGATGGGCTTAATCTCGGCACAGAACGACAATGGCCAGCGACAAGCTGCGACGTCAAATCGCCTTTGAGGCGGCCCGGTTGATGTACGACCGGACAGAGTCTGAATACATGCGGGCGAAAATTCGCGCCGCTCGCAAGGTCTGCCGCGACTGGGTCAAAGATTCGGAACTTCCCAGTAACAGCGAGATCCGCGAGCACGTTCAGCAATTCGCCCGGATGTTCGAGGGGGAGACCCGGACGCTCAACCTGCGGGACATGCGGCTCGAAGCGCTGCGGATGATGCGACTGTTGGCTCCCTACAAGCCACGACTCATCGGGAGCGTACTCACCGGACACATCCGACACGGGTCCGATATCGACATTCACGTGTTTTCCGACAGTACGGTTCCGATTGAGATCGTTCTCGAAGAGGAGGGATTGCCTTTTTCGGTCGAACAGAAGCAGATTGTGAAGGGAGGGGAAGAACGGATCTTCACCCACATTCATGTCATCGACCGGTTTCCGATGGAATTCACGGTGTACGCCGCCAGTCAGGCGAATCAGGTCTTCAAGAGTTCAATCACCGGTCAACCAATCGAACGGGCGGGAATCGCTGAAATCGAAGAGTTGCTGGTCCGTGAATATCCCGATCTGGCTCTGGAAGACGAACTCAACGCGGCGGCCGACAAGGTCGACCGGTTTATGGTCTACCGTTCGCTGCTGTTGCCACTGGCGGGCGTTCAGCAAAGTCGGCAATGGCACCCGGAAGGAGACGCTTTGTACCACTCCTTGCAGGTCTTCGAACTGGCGCGCGACGAATTGCCCTATGACGAAGAATTTCAACTCGCGGCCCTGTTGCACGACGTCGGCAAGGGAATCGATCCGGACGACCATGTGACGGCGGGCCTCGAAGCACTGGGTGACTACATCACACCGCGAACCCGGTGGTTGATCGAACATCACATGGAGGCACGGGCATTGGCCGACTGCGCGTTGGGTGCCCGGGCGAGACATCGGCTGGAAGCGTCGGAAGATTTTGAAGAACTGAAATTGCTCGCGCAGTGCGATAAAAAGGGACGCATTCCCGGTGCACAAGTCTGCGAAGTGGAAGAGGCGCTCGATTCCATTCGTGAGCTGGCCAGAATGTACGGATGACCCTCTGGGCCATGGGGTACCAGCTTCCCGGTTGGACGCAACTCACACTGCCCCTTGACATTCGGCCCTATTCGGCTAATCTCCTTCCTCCCCGTCGCGGCTGCACGCAGGCGCGATTTCCAGACACACATTCACTCAGAAACGACACAGGTTCAGACATGGGCGCGAATCACGCTGGCGAAAAGATGCGCAAAAAGGCCAAAATCACCGCGAAGATCGCGAAGAAACTCGACAAGAAGGCCGACGAACGCGCCGCTGCCGAAGCTGCCAAGAAGTAGTCCGATTGCCAACGCTGCCGCTGTCGAAAAAAACACAATCCGTACGGCCGCGCCTGTTAATAGACCGCATGCGGCCGAAAGCCTTTGGATTTCGCAGCGACACACCAGTCAAGACACGGTGGTCGTTGGTCGGATTGGGTCAAAGGCGGCCTGGATCGGCGGCATGGATCCACTGGGGCTTTCCGCCGAGCGTAGTCGAAACACTCGTCCTGCTTTAGACCAACCGCCGGTTTTCCACGGCGGGTCGAATAACAAAAAAAACGGCCCTGCGGGGAGAAGTTCCTCTCCCTGCGGGCCGATTGTCGGATCGAAATCTCTTCGATTGAGCGCCACTGGGAGGGGCTGGTCAATGCGACCAAAAATTCCCGCTGCGGCATTCTCAATGGGTAACTAGGGTTGGTGTGTCAGAACGAACTCGTCAAACCGAATCTCTCCCTGTTCGCCAAAGCTGTCCACCACATCGAGCATGAGGTGATGGAAATGCCCGTCACACACCGAGTAAAAGTTGTGTTTCCCATCGCGGCGGGCTTCGATCAGACCGGCGACGCGTAAGAGCGCTAAGTGGTGGCTCACTGCGGGCTGACTCTGGCCCAGCCGGTCGCAGAGCGCGGTCACATGCATCTCTCCCGCACGTGACAGGTAGAACAGAATGCGCAGCCGGGTTTCGTCGGACAGCAGCTTGAAAACCTGGACCAGGCTCTTTTCAAGTTGCGCCGACATCTCGGGCAACGGGGGGTTGACGGTTTCGACGGGCGCTTCGAGCGTGTTGGACAGCATGGATTCCTCGCGGATCTCTCCCCGCGTGTAATGACGATCGGGAGCAGTGGGGTGGGGGATCTGCTCGTGATCGGTGGGTTGTGAATGTTCAGACAATCGGTGCTTCCCTTGAGCTGCCGCTCAGTGAGTCTTCACTTGGGATCTCGCGGGTTGATGGCCAGCGTCCGCCCGGGTGATTAACACCCTCGCCGCAAATCGCCACAGGAACGCGGCTCAATGGCCGGAATTCCAATAGAAAATCAGCGGCTCCGCGACGCGCGGATCAAACCGAATGGATGTAAGTTGGTGGCTTCAGTTCAGACAGGTCACTCTTGGGAAGACGATCGGCCAGAACAGCCAAGTCGATCTCCCGCTACGAAAGGTTCCAAGACGATCCAAGTTGGGAAGTGATGGTCGAAAACCGCATCGAACTGCGGTTTGATCATCAAGGAACCAAACTTTCCAGGTAACTGATTCTAACGGCGGATCATCCGCCGTCAATCACGCCGCCGGCCCAACCACTGGAAATTGTGCGAATTCACTCAATCCCCATAGGTTCTGCGCCGCGCTGGCCTCCTCCATTACCCTGCGCGTCGTGCCCGGGTGAACCTTCCAGCGAAAAATATGGTAGCGTGTTGTCTGACTCAAGACAATGCGTCTGCTTATGCGTTTCCGAGATTCTCAAATCCGGATCGCCTACCCACTCACGATTCCCATGCCCGAAACTGACTCTTCAAGCCCCCCCCGTCCGTTCGCCTCACTCATCGGTCAGCGCGCACTCGTCACGGGGGCATCCTCTGGAATTGGCCGCGCGATCGCGCTCGAGTTCGCCCGGGCAGGAGCCGCTGTCGCCATTCATTGCCGCGCTTCACTCGGCCTTGCCGAAAGCGTTGCCGCCGAGTGCCGTGCTCTGGGTGTTCAGTCCGCGGTACTGGCTGCCGATGTGTCCGACTCCGAATCTCTCCCCCGGCTTGTCGACCAGGCATGGCAACTCTGGGGCGGAATCGATCTTTGGGTGAACAATGCCGGTGTCGACCTGTTGACTGGAGAAAATGCGAAACTCCCTTACCACGAAAAACTCCAGGCGTTGCTGGAGACCGATGTCTGCGGAACGGTACTGCTCGCCCGCGATGTCGGGGAACGCATGAAACGTGCGTCGGGTGGCGTAATCTTGAATATCGGCTGGGACCAAGCCGATCGCGGTATGGAGGGGGCCAGTGGCGAACTGTTCGCCGTCGCCAAGAACGCCATCATGGGATTCACCCGCAGTCTCGCGGTCTCCCTGGCCCCGAAAGTTCGCGTCAACTGTATCGCTCCAGGCTGGATCAAGACCGCCTGGGGAGAACACGCGACCGATCCCTGGCAACAGCGCGTTCTCAACGAAACGCCACTCCGCCGCTGGGGAACACCCGAAGATATCGCCCACCTCGCCCGTTATCTCTGCAGCTCGGAAGCATCCTACCTCACGGGCCAGGTCATCAACGCCAACGGCGGTGCCGTTCGATAACCCCAGGCGAGCGGGGCGGCGTCAGCCCACTGCCGTCGTCAACAAAAAAACTCGAGGGGACAGGCCCATTCGCCCACCCCCTCGATCGATCTCTCACGATTCCCAGTTTGACCCCGAGGAATACCGCGCCAGCGGATTCCGCGCCGCAGGCCGACGATTTGGTCCCGCCAGAACCCCTTGCAGGGACCGCTTGGGAGTCCGTCCCAGCGCCCGCGCCAGGCTTTGAACCACCCGCTCCTGATCCTCCTCGGGCAGCTCGGCGTAGATCGGCAGCGCCAACACCTCGGCGGCCGCCAGCTCAGAGTGGGGCAGCATTCCGGCTTTGTACCCCAGGTCGGCGAAGCAGGTCTGCAAGTGCAGCGGCTTGGGATAGTAAATCGCGCAGCCGACTTTCTGTTCCCGCAACGACGCCAGAACCGCGTCGCGCTGACCATTCAGCACGCGGATGCAGTATTGGTTGTAAACATGCCGGCGTTCGGGAAGGACCGCGGGGAGTTCGATCGCATCGAGCAGATCGTATTCCTGGAACAGAATCGCGTACCGCCGGGCGTTCCGTTGCCGCGCGAGCGTCCACTGATCCAGAGACTTCAACTTGATCCGCAGAACGGCCGCCTGAAGCGCGTCGAGCCGGCTGTTGAGACCGACCTCAACATGTTCGTACTGGCCGACGTCGCCATGCACCCGCAGCCGTCGCAGGCGTTTCGCCAGGACCAGATCGTCAGTCGTCATCAGGCCGCCGTCCCCCGCGCCACCCAGATTCTTGGTGGGAAAGAAGCTGAAGCAGCCGATGCTCCCGAGAACGCCGGCGCGACGTCCCTGATAATCGGCACCAATCGCCTGACAGGCGTCTTCGATGATCGGGATATTCGCCTTGGTGGCGGCCCGGCAGAGGGGATCCATCTCGGCGCACTGTCCGAACAGATGCACCGGCATAATGGCTTTCGTGCGGGGCGAAATCGCCGCCTCCGCCGCGCGTGGATCGATGTTGAAACTGATCGGGTCGATGTCGACGAAGACCGGCCTCGCACCAACGCGGGCGATACTGCCACCCGTCGCGAAAAACGTGAACGGACTGGTGATCACTTCGTCACCGCGTCCCACGTCGAGCGCCATCAGGGCGAGGAGCAGGGCATCGGTACCCGAGGCGCACGAGATCGCCTCGCGCGCATCGCAGTAGGTTCCGACGTCGCACTCAAACTCCGCGACTTCGTCTCCCAGAATGAACTTCTGTTCGGCGAAGACCCGGGCGACGGCCTCGGTGATGGCGGGGGCAATTTCGCGGTGCTGCGCGACCAGGTCGATCATGGGGATCGGACGTTCGGGGGCGGGCGCTCCGTCCAGAGAGCGGGCGGCACTCATCGGCGACTCCATTCGCACGTGAATCCGTGAAAAAAGGGGGGGAGGGGCCGGGAGGTTACCCCCCACTCGAAAACGTGTCAATCCGGATTGGAGCATCCTTCACTTTTCATCACTCATCACTCATCACTCATCACTCAGCAACACTGCCCACCCCCTCGTATCCCCCAGGTGCCAGAGCGAAATCTTCACGGCAGCCATCATGGGATACGCGAGAATCAGTCCCAAAACCCCCCACGACCAGCCCCAGTACGAGAGCCACAGGAACAACAACGTGGGATCAAGATTGAGCTGTCGTCCCGACATTTTGATTTCGACAAAATCGATCCAGAACGTGCGGTTGAGGACGATGAGCAGAGCCGCGAGGATCGACTCGGCGGAGATCCCGTTCCCCAAAAATGCCATCACAATCGGCGGCACACACGCCGCGATGCTGCCGATGTAGGTGATGTAATTCGAGGCAAAAAATATAAACGCCCAGAGCAGCCAATGTTCGACCTTCAGAAAGTACATCACGACGGCTGCGGTGAACCCCATTCCCAGCCCGACAACGGTTTTGACCACCATGAACCGTTCCATCGATTCGCTGATTCCCTGGCCAATCGCCAGCAGCCGCTCTCCCCGCTCGCCGGGAAACGCGCGAAGCATCCTTCCTTCCAATTTGCGGCTGCCGAGGAACAGAAAGATGAGATAGAAAAACGCCATGGTAATCAGTTCAACCACATCCAGACTATGTGAAAAGACATAGTTGATGACGTCTTGGGCGGAAACCTGAAACAGGTTGGTCAACGGTTGGCGACTGGGAGGCTCCTTGCGAACGGGAACCTCGGGAGTGCGTCCCGGCTGGGGGGGGAACTCGGACGTGGGATCAACCGCAGTATCGGTCTGGGCCGATGGGTCCGGCGGAACGGACTCGGCCAGTTGTGGGTCAACCACCTTGTCCGGCTCAGTTTTGGTCTCCGACTCCAGCCCCGGCGATTCGGGCGATTGGCCCGTCTGGGAAGCCGCGCGGGGGGGGGCGATTTCGGGGGAATTGCGATTCCCCATGTCCGACGGATCGGGGGGGGAATTGTTGCCACCGAATTTTTCGGATTCCGTCCCCGGGGAGACGGGTGGAGTCGGCATCCATTCGTTGAGAACGGCAGTGATGCGGACCTCGTATCGTGGCCAGTTCTTCTGAAATATCGCCGACTCTCGGTACACAAGCTGCGCGAGCAGAATCGACGCGATGAGGATAATGCCAATCAGCGCAGCGGAGGCGGTCCAGGGGCTCATTCCCAGCTTCGCCAGCGTCTTCACGCCAAACCGCATGGCGTAAAAAAGAAAAACCGCCACCAGAAACGGCTGTAACACCGGCCCCAGATAAGTCAGCGCGGCGGCAAACGCCAGAACTGCCAGAACAATCTGGGCGGCGGCAGTCGGATCGGGGGCGGATGGCTTGGCCGGGGGGGGCGTGACGGAATCGGGAATGGCAGACATACGAACAGATGCTCACTCGGGGTGGGAAAACTACCAGTGGACCGGTCGGGCCTGTTGAAACGGATTTTTAGATATTAACGGACCTTGGACCGGTTTTTCACCCGTTCATCTTGATTTTGCGGTCAGAATATGGGGAAGTCACATTTTCATTCATGAGAACAGCTCGGAAACGCGTGTCCTTCTGCTGGAATATCAGCGTTGGGTTGCGCATCATATTCGCTGGAAATCGGCGCGAATCGAGATGACAGATCGTGTGATTGCGGCGTGCCGGGTTGTTCAACTCTTGATTTTTTGGAGATTCGCGATGAATCGTGTGATGTCGTTGGTGATGTTGGCGGGCGTGGCTCTGTTCCTGGTGGGCTGCGAAGAATCGAAGCCGACGCCGACCCCTTCTAAGGGACCGGACCCGATGCAGGCGATGCAGCCTGGTGGCGGAATGGCCCCTCCGGCCATTGACGTCGAAAAGGCCAAAGAAGCGGGTGTCGCGCTCCCCGGCGCGGAAGACGCGGCGAAAGAAGTGGACGCCAAAGAGGCTGATGCGAAGCCGGCCGAACCCGCCGCCGCTGATGCCGCCGAAGAAAAGAAAGAATAGTTTCACCAACGGTGAAACCCGCCCGATCGACCGGGATGACTGTTCCCAACTTGTCGGTTGTGCAATTTGAGTGGATCTTACGCGAAGGTGCCCCTGCGGCACTTTCGCGTTTTTTCGTTATGGGACACAATGGACAGCGGATGCTCCGGCATGCGATCTCGAATCGTCGGCCGAGCCAGCGACACTGGGCATTTTTGACTGATTTTGACTGAACGCAGTCCAGGATTCGATCGCGTTTCTCAATGAAACGCCCGCCGGATCGCATTTTTCTCCATCGGGCGTATAATCGATAATTCTCTCCCGGCCGGCATTGGCGGGTGTTTCCGCCCTTTGTACCGGTGGACCGCCCCGGCCTCGTGTGGTTTTTTGGCGTGTCCTCCCGGGGGCACAGACTTTTTCGCCATGGTCTCCGTTCTGCTTCCTGATGGTTCCAGCAAAGATTACTCCGACGAATCGAGCCCTCTCGACGTCGCCCTGAGCATTGGCGCCCGTCTCGCCAAAGCCTGCCTGGCGGCCGTTGTGAATGGGAAAGTCGTCGACGCCCGCAGACCGCTCATCGAGTCCGCCGTCGCCGCCGGAACTGATCCCACGCAACCGATCTCTTTGCGTCTGCTCACCGACCGCGACGCCGAGGCAATGTCGGTGATGCGGCACTCCGCCGCGCACATCATGGCGCGGGCAGTGATGCGGCTGTTTCCCAATGTGGGACTGGCATTCGGTCCGACGCTGCCGACGGGGTTCTATTACGACTTCGACATGCCCGAGCCGATCCGGGAAGACGACTTCCCGCGAATCGAAGCCGAGATGGCGAAGATCATCGCCGAAGGAGACTCATTCGACCGCTTCGAACTCCGACGCGCCGAGGCGTTGAAGCTGTGCGCGGATCTCAAACAGGCGCTCAAAGTGCAGCACCTGGAGACCGGTTTGGCCGACCACGCCGAACTCAGCTTCTATCGACAGGGGGAATTTGTCGATCTGTGCCGGGGACCGCACATACCTGACGCCGGCCGGATCAAAGCGTTCAAACTGCTGTCGGTCGCAGGAGCGCACTTCAAGGGGGATGCCAGCGGCCGAACCCTTCAGCGGTTGTACGGCACCGCGTTTTTCAGCCAGAAGGATCTGGATGCCCACCTGAACCAGATCGAAGAGGCGAAGCGCCGTGACCATCGCGTGTTGGGGAAACAGCACGCCCTGTTCCACATCAGTAATGATGTGGGACCGGGGCTGGCATTGTGGCTTCCCAAAGGGGCGGTTGTCCGGGGCACGCTGGAAGAGTTCATCAAGCACGAACTGATTCTTCGCGGGTACACGCCCGTCTATTCGCCCCACATCGGGCGAGTCGAAATGTACGAAACCAGCGGCCACTTCCCGTACTACCGCGACGCGCAGTTCTCCCCAATCTTCGGCCATCCTGCCGGTTCGATGGTTGACCGCTGGATCACGATGCTGGTCGCGGGGGAAATGGACGCCACGAACGAGCGAAAATTTCTGGAATTCGCGCCGTTCCTCGAATGTCGCATTGACGATTACCCGTTGAATGGCTCGACCGACCAGAAGCTGGCGGCGCTCAAGCTGTGGCAAAGCCACCACGAACGCTATCTGTTGAAGCCGATGAATTGCCCGCATCACGTGCAGATCTACAAGTCGCAACAGCGCAGCTACCGCGAGCTGCCAGTCCGACTCGCGGAATTTGGAACCGTCTATCGGCACGAGCAGTCGGGTGAGCTCAACGGCCTGCTGCGGGTGCGTGGCCTCACCCAGGACGACGCCCATCAGTTCTGCATGCCAGAACAGGTTGAGAACGAGTTCCGCGAAACGCTGCAACTGGTGCAGTTCGTCCTCAGCAGTCTGGGACTGCAGGATTATCGCGTGCAACTATCGCTGCGCGACCCGAAGAGCGACAAGTACGTGGGAAGTGAAGAGAACTGGCAGCGGGCGGAAGCAAGCCTGCGGCATGTCCTCGAGGACATGAAACTGCCGTTTGAACCGCGCGCGGGAGAAGCGGCGTTCTATGGTCCGAAGGCGGACTTCATGGTGCGCGACTGCATTGGCCGCGAATGGCAGTTGGGAACGGTCCAACTCGACTACAACCTGCCCGAGCGGTTCAATCTCGAGTACATCGGAGCCGACAACCGACCGCACCGCCCGGTGATGATTCACCGCGCGCCGTTCGGCAGCATGGAACGGTTTGTCGGTGTGTTGATCGAACACTTCGCCGCCGCCTTCCCGTTGTGGCTGGCCCCCGAGCAGGTTCGAATCCTGCCGATCAGCGAGAAGCAGAACGAATACGCCGGCCAAGTCGAGCAACGATTGAAGGGTCACGGGTTCCGCGTGACGACCGATCTCCGCAGCTCAAAAGTCAACGGCAAGATCCGCGACGCGCAACTCGAACTGATTCCGTACATGCTGGTGGTCGGTCAGAAAGAGGCGGAGGACGGAACGGTGACGATTCGCGATCGTCTCGACGCCGAGCATCAGAAGACGGTTCCGGTCGCGCAGGCGATCGAAGAGTTCCAGTCGGAAGTGCGGGAACGCCGCATTCGCCAGTCAAAGAAGCCGATCCAGGCGAGCGTGGCGGCTGGCGGTGAAGAGGTGGAACAGAACGCGTATTAGGCGAACCGCCTGGTCGGCACCATCAGGCGGCACGACGAAAATCGAGCGAATGAACACGAACCCTGCCCGATAGGAAGCGGTCAATCTCCGCCGCTTCCTATCGGAACTGTTCGCCCGACGTTGTGGTCGGTCACGTTGGCAATCGTCCCCTTCAAGTACTCGCCGCGCCTCACGCCAGCACATCCCGCAACACATTGCCATGCACGTCGGTCAGTCGACGTTCGATGCCATTGTGATAGAAGCTCAGCCGTTCGTGGTCGAGGCCCAGAATGTGCAGGATCGTGGCGTGGAAGTCGTAGACGCTGCTGATATTCTCGGCGGCCTTGTAGCCGAATTCATCGGTCGCGCCGTAACTGAACGGCGCTTTGACCCCCGCGCCGGCCAGCCAGCCGGTGAAGCCGGACGGGTTGTGATCGCGCCCGCTGGCTCCCGCCTGAAACGTCGGCATGCGGCCGAACTCGGTACACCAGACAACCAGGGTGTCCTGCAGTAAACCCCGCTGCTTCAGATCCGCGAGCAGCGCGGCGGTTGGCTGGTCGAAAATCTCGCCATGCACGGTGTACTGCTTTTGCAGCACTTTATGACCGTCCCAGTTGCTGGTCCCTTCGCCGCCGACCTGGTACGCGCCGTTGAAGAGTTGCACAAACCGAACTCCCTGCTCCAGAAGTCGGCGGGCGAGAATGCAGTTGCGGGCGTAACCTGCCTTGATGTCCTGAGTGGAATCACCCGTCGCGTCGGCTCCATACGCCTTCAGCACATGCGCCGGCTCCGAGGAGATATCACTCACCTCCGGGACAGACAACTGCATCTTGGCGGCCAATTCGTAACTCGAAATCCGTGCCGCCAGTTCCGTATCACCGGGAAATCGTTCGAGCTGATGCTGATTCAACCGACCGACGAAATTTCGGGTGGCCACGTCGGTCTCGGGGCGGATCGCCGCGGGCCGGGCGAGATTCCGGACCGGTTTCTTCGCGTTGAAGTCGGTTCCCTGAAACGCCGCGGGCAGAAACCCGGGGTTCCAGCAATTCCCGCTCGATTGCGGCGCACCGCGCGGATCGGGAATCGCCACGTACGCCGGCAGATTCTCGTTTTCGCTCCCGAGCGCATACGTCGTCCACGCCCCCACGCTCGGAAACCCATCGAGCGTGTACCCGGTATTCATGTAATTCTCCCCCGGACCGTGCGTATTCGTTTTGCCGGTGAGCGAATGAATGAAACACAAATCGTCCGCGAGTTCCGCCAGCCTGGGGACCAGATCGGAGACCATTTTTCCCGACGCGCCGCGCGGTCGGAATTCCCAGGGACTGCGGTTGAGCGCCCCTTGCGCCCCCTGAAACGTGACGAGTTTCTCTCCCCCCGGCATCGGCTGCCCGTGCAGCCGAATCAACTCGGGCTTGTAGTCAAAGGTATCGAGGTGACTGCACGCCCCGGCACAAAAGATCATCAGGACGCGCTTCGCCCGGGGTTCGAAATGCGACTGACGGGGGTTATTGGGGTTCGCGGCGTCGATCTTCGGGCGGATGGGGGTCTTCTCGGCCTCCTCACCCTTCAGCAGTCGGTCCTGGGACAAGAGCTGTGCGAGCGCCATCCCTCCCAGAGCCGTGGCGCTCTGGGCGAAAAATCCCCGACGATCGAGCAACGGGTGTTTGTGGTTCGGCAGGAACATGGGTGGCACTCTTAGAAGACGAACAAAAATTCGCTGGTGTTGAACAGCGCGCGACAGAACGCCGCCAGTCCATGCTCACCGATCATTTCGACCGAGGCATCGAGTTCGAATCGGTCGGGTTCCCGCGCGGCGAACAATTCAAACGCCCGCCGCGCTTGGGATTCCGGAGCATCTCCCGCGTCCTTGATCAAACGGGCGGCGAGAATGTCGGCTTGTTGCAGGATGAACGGGCTGTTGAACAGGTTCAGCGCCTGCAGCGGCGTGTTCGATCGGCTCCGTTTGGGCATCACCTGATTTCCGCTGGGACAATCAAACGAGCCGAACACGGGATCCTGTTCCTGGCGAATGCGGTTCAAATAGACCATTCGCCGAAAATCCTCGGGGCCGAATTTCTCTTTGGGGAAATACCGGTAGACGTTGTCTTCCTCGACGATCTGCAGGAAGAATCCGGGGCCACCCATTCTTAAATCGAGCGCGCCGGAGGTCGCCAGGACGCAATCGCGAATCGCCTCGGCCTCCATGCGGCGGGGTGGATATCGCCACAAGAGCCGGGCGTCGGCATCCGCCGCCAGCCCGTCCACCCGGGGAGCCGACGATTGGCGAAACGTCCGGGACTGCAAAATCAATCGCTGCATCTGTTTGACCGACCAGCCGCTCCGCACGAACTCGTCGGCGAGCCAATCGAGCAGTTCGGGATTGATCGGCGGGACGCCATTCCCCCCCAGGTCGCTGGGGGTCTCCACGATCCCCGTTCCAAACACATAATGCCACAGGCGGTTCACCATCACGCGGGCGGTGAGCGGATTCTCTGGACTGGCGAGCCAGTTGGCCAGTTTCAAGCGACGTTGCTGTTCCGGTTCGTCGAGCGCCATCCCCAGTGAGCCCAAAGCGGCGATCGCATCCGGGGCGACAACCTCCTTTTTGAGGAGTGGATCACCGCGGTACAGCCGATGCGTTTCCCCCGGCTGCGAAAACGTCCCGAGCCACGCCGGCAGTCCGTCGGTCAGTTGCGACACCCGGGTCTGGATTGACGCGATTTCCGACTGGAGACCCCGTGCGGTTTTCGCGTCGTCCTCAGACAGTCGTTTGAGAAACTCACTGGGATCTCCCCCCGCGAACGGTTCCCGATCGTCCGAGGAGGCGACCTGTTTCCAGTCGCCATTCGCGTCGGTCACCTCGATGCGATAATTCGTGGCGATTCGGTCTTTGAAGCGTTGCGCACGGTCCCGGCCCCAGACAATCCGTTCAATGCGCTTCGCCGACGGAAATGTGAGCTGCACCCAACCCTTCCCCGGCTGATTCGAGATCCAGCTTCGATCATTTCCCGTGCGACCGTCGTTGATATGTTCGAGTTTGTGAATCGCATGGCCCGGCAATGTTCCCGAGGCAGTCGGGACAGCTCCCGCAGTGATCAGCGCCACGTTCTCGCCCTGCGCGTCGTAAATCTCCAGTTCGTCGAGGCACGGTTCGCTGGCGTTTGTCGCCAGAATAGTGAACCGCACGGCGGTCGTGGTGACCGCCGGGAATGACTCTTCGTTCATCCGCTCATTGACCGCCGGCCGCAATGTTTTACTCGCGACCGTGGACTTGGCCGCCTTGGCACGAAAGACCCCCAACGCGGTTTCAGCGTCGGCAAGTTGACGCTTCAACGCGACCAGCTCCTGCTCACTGGTTGACGAGCGTTTGACGGGCAGTGGCCGGGGCGCGAAATTGACCCCCGCGAAAATCGCCTGAACCGCGTAGTAGTCCTTTTGGGTGACTGGATCGAATTTGTGATCATGGCAGCGCGCGCAACCCAGGGTGAGTCCCAGAAACGCGGTCCCCGTCGTATTCACAATGTCGGCGAGTTCATCCTGTCGCTGCATGAGCGTGAGGTTAACGTCGGGGCTCTTCACCAAGTCGTACGCGCCAGCCACCAGAAAACCGGTCCCCTCGTCCCCCCCCAGCGCATCCCCCGCGATCTGCTCTCGGACAAACTGGTTGTACGGCTTATCTTCGTTGAACGCGCGAATCACATAATCGCGGTACGGCCAGGCGTTTTTTCGAACCCGGTTGGTCTCAAAGCCGTTGGACTCGGCAAACCGCGCGATATCCAACCAATGGCGCGCCCAGCGTTCGCCATACCGCGGGCTGGCGAGAACCCGCTCAACCAGTCGCTCGTACGCGCCGGGCCGGTCATCGTTCAGGAACACCGCCACTTCCTCGGAGGTCGGAGGAAGACCATGCATGATCAGGTACATCCGCCGAATCAGCGTCCGGCGGTCGGCTTCCGGCGACAGCGCGAGGTTTTTCTCCTGAAGCGGGCGTTCCACCAGCAGATCGATGGAACTCGCCGTGCCGGGCAGGTCGGGTCGCTTGACCGGGCGAAAACTCCACGGGACCGGGCGGGTGGGCACCATTTCGTCAGCCGGTCCCTTTGCCCCCTGGTCGATCCAGGCCCGAAGCAGTCCCACCTGCTCCGCGGTTAACGGATCCCCTTCGGGGGGCATCGCGATCTCGGGATCCTGATGGGAGACGGCGGCGATCAGGTAGCTGTCGGCACTTTTGCCAGCGATCACCACCGGTCCGCGCTCCCCCCCCTTCAATGTCGCCGCGCTGGAATCGACCCGCAGATCGCCCATCTGCTTCTTGGAGCCATGACATTTCACGCAATGCGCGTTGAGCAGCGGTTGAATGTCTTTCGTGAAATCGACCTCTTTGTCCGCTGCTGGCGGTAGCTTAGCGGGGTCGATTTCGGCGCGAAGATTCCCGATGATCAACAGACAGTGGCACACCACGACGCTCGCGCCCAACCACCAAGGCGGAATTGGTCGAATCTCCAATAGAAATCGTGATGACATGGAGAATGAGCGGCGCGGGCGTGGTGGGCGGTTTCGGGTGACCAGACCCTGTGGATTGTAGCGAATCGAGATCGCGGGTGGGGATAGTGCAGATCCTCATACACTGCCACGGCCAGCGAACGCCGCGATTGGGCCGTGAAGCCGAACTGCGGAATGTGGTTGTGCAGCTATGAGAGTGCGTACGACGGACGGAAAGAATTTGACAGGATGAAGAGGATGAAAAGGGATGAACAGGATGGAGTTGCTCGCCATTCCCGCTCTCTGGATAAGTGGCTGAAATCGAGAAACTCCCAATCCACACGATTGACTTTCGGCTCAACAATCCTGTCCATCCCTTTCATCCTGTCTAAAAACTCAGCGGCCCGCGAGAGCAGCTTGTTCCGGCCGGTCCTTCAACGTCCCTCGACGGGTGGAGGATGGCCCTGATGCGTCCCGCATTCTCTGCGACGATTGGCGACCGATCGCTTTGCGATCCGCTCAGGTTTCGTTTGACGCCGTTCTTGTCTGACAGAGCGAGGATCTCATTCACCTGCCCCGCAAGGGGACAGGGGTCTCGAGCGCGAAATTTCTCAATTGGGGCCGCGCTCGGTGTAATTCGGCGAACCGTTTTTATGTCGGAATGCGTACTGTGCCGATTGACAGGGGACGAGTCCCCCGTAGAATTTGTACCCCATGGGCCTGACCTACTACAAACGATTGCGCTTGGAATTCGAACTGGCCGGTGCCAGGTTGCCCGAGCCGTTTTTGCCCTCCGGGTACGAGTGGGTTCCTTGGTCATTGTCGCTGCTCGAACGGCACGCCGTCACCAAATTCGCAAGTTTTCGCTCTGAGGTCGATTCGCAGATTTTCCCCTGCCTGGGGGCTCGCGATGGGTGCCTGAATCTGATGAGCGAAATCGCACAGCGAGCGACGTTTGTTCCCCAGGCGACCTGGCTGATCAGTTGTCGATTCCCCGATGGAACGGTCGATGATTGCGCGACAATTCAGGGGCTCGTGCAGGCCGGGCAGTGGGGGGCGATCCAGAACGTCGGGGTGGTGCCCGAGTATCGGGGGCACGGGCTGGGTCGGGCCTTGATGTTCCAGTGTCTGCGTGGGTTTCAACAGGCGCGGGTGCCGCGAGTCTATCTGGAAGTGACCGCCAGCAACAGCGCGGCGGTCCAGTTGTATCGATCGGTGGGGTTTTGCCTGGCGAAGACGACGTACAAGGCGGTCGAACGGGCGGACGTCGAATACAGCGTGGCGTAGCCGAATTCGCGGGGCGCTTGTCGGGCGCGGGGCGACACGCCACAATGACCCGCTTTCGCGTGGCCCACGTTCCGCGGGATTCCTTTCGAGATTCGGATGCCAGAGCAGCAAATACACACCCACGTTTTCCCGAACGGCCTCACGCTGCTCGTCGAGCCTATGGCCGATGTGCAGTCGGCGTCGTTTTCGTTACTGGTCCCCTGTGGCAGCAATTACGACCCGGTTCATCAGGAAGGATCGGCGTCGATCCTCTGTGACTGGATCCTGCGGGGCGCGGGAGACAACGACAGCGTCGAACTGACCAACGCGCTCGACAATCTCGGTTTGCAGCGGAATGAGGGGGTGGGGAACAGCCATCTCAGTCTCGCTGGCGCGACTCTCGCGGGAAACCTCCCCGACGCGCTCCGCCTGTACGCCGACATCGTCCTGCGGCCGCATCTTCCCGACGACGAATTCGATGCGTCCCGATTGGGGGTTGAGCAGGGACTGCGTGCCCTGGAAGACGAGCCACGCCAGAAGGTAATGGTCGAACTCCGCAAACGCTGCTTCCCGGCTCCCTGGGGAATCCCCACGGAAGGAACCCTGGACGGAATCGCCCAACTCAATCCCGAGATCGTTCGCCAGCAGTTTGAACGCTGCAACCGGCCCGGGGCGACCATTCTGGGGATCGCGGGCAATGTGAATGTGAGCGAAATTCAGGAACTGGTCGGGGAGTTGTTTGGCGACTGGATCGACCAGCCCGCGACCTCCTGGCACGACGGCCCCCGTGGACCGCATCGCGACCATATTCAACAGGAAGCGACGCAAACCCAGATCGGCATCGCGTATCCGAGCGTGACTTACAACGATCCCGATTACTACGCCGCCTGGGGGGTGGTGAACGTACTGTCGGGTGGGATGAGTTCCCGCCTGTTCACCGAGGTGCGGGAGAAACGGGGCTTGTGCTACTCGGTTTACGCGACATTGCACGCGATGCGCGACCAGTCGCAGATCCTCTGTTACGCCGGCACCTCGGTGGAGCGGGCACAAGAGACGCTCGACGTGACGTTGCGGGAATTGCAGCGGGTCGGAGAGGGGATTGGCGAGGATGAACTGCGGCGGTGCCAGGCGCGGGCGAAAAGCTCGTTGATCATGCAGCAGGAGTCGAGTGCCTCCCGCGCGTCGTCACTGGCTCGGGACTGGTACCATCTGGGACGGGTCACAACGCTCGACGAGGTTCGCGACAAAATCGACGCGCTCACAGTGCCGACGCTGCTCGATCACATTCACCGCTACCCCGCCACCGATTTCACGGTCTTAACGCTGGGGCCTGCCCCATTGGAGGTGCGCCTTGCAGTTCTTTGAAACGAAGCTCCCCAACGGTCTGCAGATCATTGGCGAACGCAGCCCGTCGGTTCATAGTGTGGCGATTGGCTTTTTCGTGCGCACCGGTTCGCGCGATGAAACCGACGAAATCTCTGGCGTGAGCCATTTCCTCGAACACATGGTGTTCAAGGGGACCGAGCGTCATTCGGCGGATGACGTCAATCGCATCTTCGACGAGGTCGGCGCAAAGTACAACGCGTCGACCAGCGAGGAGACAACGCTCTTCTACGGCGCGGTTCTCCCCGAGTATCTCCCTGATACGTTTGACCTGCTCGCCGACATTCTGTTCCCCTCGTTGCGCGAGGAGGACTTCGAGATGGAGAAGAAAGTCATCCTCGAAGAAATCGGCATGTACGACGATCAGCCGACCTATCTCGCGTACGACAACGTGATGGCGACGCACTTCGCCGGCCATCCGCTCGGTCGCTGCGTGCTGGGAACGCCCGAGAGCATCACCGCACTCACGGCGGCACAAATGCGGGAATATCACGCCCGCCGTTACACCGCGGGGAACATTCTGCTCGCGGTCGCGGGCAAGTTTGAGTGGGACGACATTGTCGCGTTGGGACAAAAGCACTGTGCCGGCTGGCCGGCCGGTGACCCGCCGCGCGACACGACCGAAGCCCGCCCCATCGGGGGCAGGCACACCCTGGTGCGCCCCACCATCGGGCAACAGCATGTCATGGGAATGTCCGCAGCTCCCACGTCGAGCGATCCGATGCGCTACGCCGCGGATTTGCTGTCGGTGGTTGTGGGGGACGACACCGGCAGTCGAATGTTTTGGGAACTGGTCGACCCCGGCCATGTCGAGACCGCCGACCTGGGCTTCCAGGAATTTGACGGTTCCGGTGCCTTCCTGTGCTACTTCAGTTGCGCACCGGAAGATGTCGCCGCCAATACCGCCCGCATCCAGAAGATTTTCGACGACGTGAACAAAAACGGCGTCACCGAAGCCGAACTGTCGCAGGCCCGCAACAAGGTCGCGTCGCGAATTGTGCTGCGGAGCGAACGTCCGATGGGGCGATTGGGATCGTTGGGTCACAACTGGCAGTACTGCCACGAGTACCGTCCCGTCGCGGCGGATCTCGAAACGGTCGCATCGATCACCACGGAAGACATTCGCCAACTGTTGCAGAAATTCCCCCTGCGACTGCAATCGACATCGACGGTCGGACCATTGCCCGAAGAGGCCTGATCCGCGACAGATTCCCGCCGCACGTTTCGCCGCCGTGCGACCGCCAATGAGTTCCTTTGATTTTCGTGCGCGACCCCAGGTCGAACGGCGTCGATGGCCTGATCGCGAACCGAGTGATGTCACATGGCTGAACGCTGCTACCTTGCCGTCGATCTGGGGGCCGAAAGTGGACGCGTGATCGCGGGACTATTCGATGGCGAACGGATCCGACTGGAAGAGATCCACCGGTTTCCCAACGGACCGGTCTATGTCGGCGATACGATGCGCTGGGATCTCATCGGCCTGTGGGGGGGCATTGAAGACGGGCTGACCCGCGCCGCCGAGTCTTACGGTTCGCGCGCCGAGTCGGTGGGTGTCGACACCTGGGGGGTCGACTACGTGTTGTTTGGCCCCGGTTTGGAAATGCTGGGCCAGCCGTACCATTATCGCGATGGACGGACCGCCGGCGTGATGGAACATGCGTTTTCCCGTGTCTCCCGAAAAGAGATTTTTGGGGTCACCGGTTTACAGTTCATGCCGATCAACACACTGTACCAGTTGATCGCGATGCAGCAGGCGAACCCGCGCGTGCTGGAGTTGGCCGAGCGGTTCCTGATGATGGCCGACACGTTCCATTGGCTTCTGTCTGGAAGCCAAGTCGTGGAATTCACCAACGCGACGACCACCCAATGCCTGGACGCGACGACGCGCACGTGGGGGACCGAGCTGCTGCGCAAATTTCAAATTCCAACGTCGATGTTCCCCGAGGTGGTCGATCCGGGAACGAAACTGGGTATTCTTCGCGCGGATGTGGCGAAGCGGACGCAGCTTCCGCGACTGGCGGTGGTCACGCCGGCGACGCACGACACCGGGTCGGCGGTGGCGGCAGTCCCCACGGAACATACCGGGACAGCCGACTGGGCGTATATCAGTTCCGGAACCTGGTCGCTGATGGGGCTGGAACTGCCCCACGCGGTTCTCACCCCCCGGGCGCTCGAACTCAACGTCACGAACGAAGGGGGAATCGACGGTACCTGGCGACTGCTCAAAAACATCATGGGCCTGTGGCTGGTGCAGGAATGTCGGCGGTCGTTCGAACGTCACGGTCAGCCATTACACTATGGCGAAATCACGCGTTTGGCCGCCGCCGCCGAGCCGTTCGCCTCGCTGGTGGATCCCGATGCTCCCGAGTTCCTCAAACCGGACGACATGCCGACCGCGCTCCGGGAATGGTGTCGATCGACGAATCAGCCAGAGCCACGGAACGAAGGCGCGTTGGTCCGTTGCGCATTGGAGAGTCTGGCCCTCAAATACCGGATGGTGTTGGGCTGGCTGGAAGAACTCTCGGGCCAGCGTGTCGAAGTGCTGCACATCGTTGGGGGTGGTTGTCAGAACGAGTTGCTGAATCAGTTCACCGCCAACGCCTGCGGCCGACCGGTGATCGCCGGCCCGATCGAGGCGACGGCACTGGGGAACGTGCTGGTCCAGGCGCGGACGGCCGGCGCGGTCGGTTCTCTGGCGGAAATGCGTGCCGTGGTAAGGGCCTCGTGCGAACTCAAACGCTTCGAGCCACAAGACGGGAAGGCGTGGAACGACGCGTATGAGCGCTTTCAGGCGATCGTGAGACGGTAGGGGAGAGCAGAGCCGCGCCTGACAGAAGGCGGTTCTTTGCAATGGTCCCTTATTGAAATTCGTGTGGAGCTTGGAGGCTGCGACGCCACTTTTTGGCGCGCGATCACGGGAGACGCGCAGGCGAATTCGTTCCTCGCGCGGGAGAACCGCAAGGGGTTTGAGATCAACATGTCATCCGGAGCGTGGGTTTCAACCCAGGCGAGTTTTCGTCGCGCGAATCGCCTTCGAAGCCGAATTTGGTCGGCTTCGGGGGCGGCCCAACAATCGTCTTCGATTTGTGCCAAAAAACAAAGGTTTCCGCGGGTCACGGACGCCAGTCCGCTTAAGTTGACGCTCCGTTGGTCGCCGGTAAAGGGTCGTTGCTCAAGGCGATCGATTCCCAGTTCCCCCCCAACCGCGTCGTTCAGGACGTCGCCGCCAAACTTCCAGAACCAGTCCTGGCCACCGCCGCCGCGGAGCGAATCGTTCGACGACCCGTCGGTCAGGAGCGACATGTTGGTGAGCTTGAACGCGCCGCCGGCACCGACGCCGCTCCGCGGATTGGCGACTCGGGTGTCGTAGTCGATATCGCCACGCGCCCACTCGGCGACAATCGCACTGATGGCCGACCGGCCGAGGACTTTCGTCGACTCGTTGTAGTACGCTGTGATTTCGCCGACCACAATGTCGTCGTCGTCACCACCGTCGATCGTGTCGACTCCCGTCCCGCCAATCAACAGATCTCGACCACCGAACCCGAACAGCGTGTCGAGGCCGGCACCGCCGAACAGGACGTTGTTCAGGCTGTGCTCCTTGAGCGTGTCATTCTTCGCCGTCCCGATCACCATCTCGAATACGTTTCCGGCCGACAGGGTGAGGATCAGGTTCGCATTCAACGTTTGCGGCGTGGTCTGCGCCAGATCAAGAAGAACTCCCGTCGTCATGGCCGAGAAGTCAAGCAAGTCACTTCCCTGACCCGCCAGTTCAACCAGTGTGTCACTTCCCAGCGCACCGGTGCCGAACGTGTAATTGTCGTCACCCAGACCTCCGGTGAGGTTGTCGTTTCCAAGGCCACCAATCAACGTGTCATCGCCGTCGAGACCCGAGAGCGTGTCATTGCCGGCCGCTCCATGCAGCGTGTTGGCGAGACTGTTTCCTGTCAAAACGTCATTCAGCGAACCGCCGGTGGCGTTTTCCAAGTTGGTCACCGACCCCAGGTAAATGACAGATTCGGGTTCGCCACCTGTGCGGTCACCATTGCCAGTCTGATCAATTGTGTCGCTATGCCGCTGACCGAATCCCCGGATGCTGCAACACCGATTTCCAAAAATTACATCGGGCGACGTTGAGTCAACGGAATTATCGGTCACTTGCAATTAGCGTGCCGCTGCAGTTAGCATACAGACAAGTTGACTTCAATCCAGTTGGGTTGAATTGGTGGGTTCGCGATAGCTTGGAAAGGTGGCGGGAGAGGAGCAGTTAAGAGACGAATCAACGTGGTTCGGAATTCGCAAGCACGGGGGAAGTGTGGGCGTGACGTTTAACTTCGTGGAAAATTTCGCTCACTCGGGTCAAAAGACCGATGGAAGCGACTGGCAGCCATTGAATGCGCACTTGCGGGCCGTTGCCGCGTTGGCGGAACGATTCGCGCGCGAGTCGTTTGGTGACGCCAGTCCCTTGGGAGACTTGGCGCGAGCGGCCGGGCTATTGCATGATTTGGGCAAATACCGCGTTGGATTTCAACGACATATCCGTGATTTGGCGGTCGCCCGGCCAGAAACTTACCACAAACAGTTTGGGGCGGTCGAAGCCGCGCTCAGTCGCAACGCGCAAGTCAGTTTCGTCGTGCAGGGGCATCATGGCGGTTTGCCTGACAGCGCTGATTGGGAAAACGTTTGGAGAAATGGCGAATACCAGCGTGAACTGGCGACAATTCGACCGATTGCCGAGCGGGATTGTCCAGAACTCGCGGCCCTCAAACTCCTCCCAAGTCAGGCGGGAGACCTACGGAAGCAGGAATTCGAAACCCGGCTGCTCTTCAGTTGCCTGGTCGACGCCGACTGGAGTGACACGGCGGCTCACGAACGCGCCTGTCTCGGATTGCCGCCATTTGCCACGGCGCAACCCCCCGAGTTCTCAACGTGGTTAGAAAACCTGCGGCAATTCGTCGCGAATTGCGCACAGAATTGTCCCGAACAATCGATGCGTGACATTCGGGCGGAGATTCTCTGTGCGTCACTCAACGCTGCCGAGACTTCCCCCGGTTTCTTTTCGCTGACGGTCCCCACGGGTGGTGGTAAAACGCTATCAAGTGTCGCGTTCGCACTGCGGCATATTGAATTTCATAACGCGGGTGCCCCGAAACTGCCGTTTCGAAGAATCA
>CAMATH010000098.1 GCA_945860955.1 Planctomicrobium piriforme | reverse complement strand
CCGCTTCCTGACGGGCGCGGCTCTGTGTGGAAACCGCGTATTCGGCCGCGGAGTTCATCCGTAAACCGATATCGAGGGAGCCATGTCCCGAACGCCTTCACTCCCCGCCAGCGGCTGGATTTTTGCCCGTCAACAATTCCGGGCGATCCAGCACCAGGTAGTGACCATGGTCGGCGGTCACGATCAACAGCGTCTCATTCCAGTTACTGTTGAGTTCGACCCAGTCGGTGATGACTTTCACCGCCAGATCACCGCTGATCACGGCACCGATCGAATTGTCGAGGTTGTTGTCGTGGTTCGCCCAGTCCACATCGCCTGATTCGACCATCAGCCAGAACCCTTTCGGATTCCGCGATACAACGTCCAGTGCCGCCCGCGTCATGTCAGCCAGGGTGGGATTCTCGGTGATGTCGGCTGGCTCGTATTTTTCCGTCTTTTCGGATTTTCCTCGAACCGGGTCGTAGTTGCCGTCCGCCGTCCGAAACGGGAGGTGGCCGCTGTAGGCTCCCACTCCAAAGTAGCCAAATAGTCGGCGATTCTCGGCCACAGCGCGGTCGACCCCCTTTTGCAGAACCTCACGACCGATTGCGCCGGCCGTTCGTTGGGCGACTACATAGCGTCCGCCGTTTTCCACCGCAGAAGCGAACAGGTCCGAATCGGCCAGCCAAAGATTGCCCGGCTCAAAATTCTCTCCCTGTTGTTTGCGGTGCTTGGCAAGATCGTCTTGTTTGAACTGATCGCCGAACCCGCCCCCAATCAACACGTCGACTCCCGGGAGCGGTTCCCGGGGGTGGGTTTTTGATGGACGTCCCAGGAGATCGCGACAGATGTCCTGATAGTCGTCGCGGCTGACATTGTGGGCATAAGCGCACGCGGGGGTCGCATGGCTGACCGGAACGCTGGTCACGACGCCAATCGAGTAGCCCAGGTGCTGCGCCTCGTGAGCCACGGTGGACAGCAACACGCCCCGAGCATCGACGTTAATCGCTTCGTTATAGGTTTTGGTCCCGGAACACATCGCCGTGGCGGTGGCGGCGGAATCGGGATAGGGATGTTCCCCTGGTTGGTCACTGGGCACCTTGCCGATGATGTACCAGGGATCCTTCGCGACACTCCACGGAAACTCGCCGGCGGACGCAGTGTTGTAGCCCCCGGGTTGTGTTCCGCCCGGATTGATCACACGTTGCAAGTTGACATCAACGCGAGTTCCGTCGTTGTGCGGGGCGGTGACCATCGCGCCAAACTGCGTCGTGCCGTTGGCGGTGTAATCGAGGAAGTGCAGTCCGGTTCCCCGGCCCTCCGAGTAGGCGACTTCCCCCTTGCGATAGATCGCCGCCGCCCGGGTGGTTTGCCAGTCCATGCCATCGAACACGAACAGAATCACGTTTTTCTTGCCGGCGCGAATCGCCGCCCGCTGGATCGCGGCGAGGTTTGTCTGGTCGAGATACGTGGCGGTCGCGTTGATCGTGTTCGAGGGGAGACGTTCGTAGAGGCGGATGACGTCGGCCGTATTTCGATAGACGCTGTGTTCCCCTTGATACTGGTTGAGGTCCACACCCCCGGGCATGCCCGCCGTACCAAACGTATAGACAGGAGTCAGCCGGAGCGAATGGGAACTCCAGGAGATGTACTTCGCGGGATTTGGCCCCCAATGGGCGGCGGGCGACTGTCCACTGGTGGCCGCCGACAGTTGAAGCTCCTTCAACGGATCGGCCCCCGACGCGACCGGAATCGTGGAAACCAGCAGGGTGGCCCAAACTGCGCAGGCAAATTGGTGTTTCATGAGGGGGGATGAGCGGGGGGATGAGGGAAGGGGCTGAAATCGTTGACTCGACTCCGCACGACCGAAAGCGAAGTGTCGCTTCCTAACCGGCGCGGCTCGGCAACTTTGTCTTGATTTCAGTGTCGGAGTATAGCTTCCAGCGGGCGAATTCACGATTCATCCGGACACCTGTCGCTCACGCAGGTGAAATTGGAATGAAGGACCGATGAAATCGATTGGGGTGAATTTAACGGCGGCAATTCGCCGATAAGGATTCCGTCGGGTCTCGCGCACCGTTGAATATCTGGGAACCGTTCCATGACGCCGCGGGCCTTCATCACACTATTCCTGCTCGCGTTGCTGTCGGCGGGCGTCGTGTGGGGGCGGGGTGCGAATTCGGCGAATCGTCCGCCGCGTGCGTTGGGCGACATTTCACCCCACGCATCTCACTCCGAATTCCCGTCAAAAACAATTGGCGAGGAGATCGAGTTTTTCGTTGATTTTCGGGCCGGTGGCGAAGCGACGCTGGTATTCGGATCCATTGCTCCCGCCACCGAAGTGACGACTTTCGCACTGAGGACGACACGTGTGGTGGATCCCGTCCGAGACCGTCCACAGCCACGGAACGCCAGTCCTGCAATCGTCCGTTATCGAATTGCGGCGGATGTGGCGGGTTGTGCGTTGAATCGATTCCTCGAATCTCCCGGCCGCGATCGGCACACAACAGGATATCGGGCTGGACGCGCAGACGGCGACACGACTCCTCCACAAGAACGACGGTTTTGGGTTCCCACGCCGGGACTCCCGTCGATGGCGCAGGAACCCGGGGAATATGTCATTGCACGCTTGCGTGTCGCGAATGAACGTGTGGCTGTCTACTGCGACCCGCGGATCCCTGAAGATGCGTTACCCAAAGCGAGTGTCGAGAGTGTTGCCCAAGACCTGCAACACCGCGTCCTGCCCGATGTGGAACGGCTCCTCGGTGAGGTGGACGATCTTGATGGCGACGGCCGGCTCACGGTTTTGATCACCCCCCTGCTGGAAACGATTCCGTGCGGGTCAACTCCCTTGCGGGCGTTTGTTCGCAGCCACGACTTTCTTGCGCAGGATGAACTGCCCACGAGTAATCACGCCGACATCATCTACGTCAACTCCGCCCGGATCAGCGACCTGGGGCTGGACGTCGTGCTCACTCACGAAGTGTCGCATTTGGCGGCTTTCAGTCTGCGACACCGATCGAGCGGACGAGTTCGCGACGAAGAATGGATCGACGAAGGATTGGCCCATGCGGTCGAAGTGCGGGCCACCTCCGACTGGTCGAATCTCGCCGATAGGCTAAAGGCCTTTCGCACAGACCCCCATCGCTCGCCGCTGGTGGTCCCGGCTTCGAATGGACGGACAGGCTGGCGCGATCCAGGAAGTCGGGGAGCGACCGCGTTGTTCATGGATTATCTGTGTCGGCGGTTTGGCACGGATGTGCTGCGGAAACTTGTCACGGGAGACTCGCGTGGGATTCCGCAAATCGAACAGGCCACCGGTGTGTCATTCGCCGAGTTGTTTCGCGACTGGTCGATCAACGTGTACTGCGGCCACACCGACATTCAGCCCGGGAACCAGGGGCCACTCGCGCGGTCAGATGTTGAAAACCGACCGTTTGTCGATCCTGTTGTCTGGAAGGTCGAGGACGAAAGCGTTGAGATGTCACTCCAAGGAACAACGACCCGGGCGGTGCGAATGGGAGTCGACCGCAGCGGAAGTTTGTGGCGGGTTGTCATTCGAGGGACTTCGGCCGAGAGGACACAAGTGACCGTGGTGTCGAATCAACCCGCCGATACCGTTGGCGCACCAATAAAGTCAATCGGCCGTGACAACCCCTGATGAGTGCCACGGCAAGCGACCATCGGCAGTCAATTCGCCCTCACGCGGCCAACTAACGCACTTCGATATCATTCGTGACCAGCAAACTGCCACACGCGTCGAGAGCCGCTTGTGTCGCAAGTTGTTTGCCGTAGTAGGAGCTTGATGTCCCAGTCAGAACAACCTCACCGGGGAGCGGAATCACTTTGAGGTTTCGGACCGCACCGTTCGAGCGCTCGAGGATCATTCCCTCCACGCGCTCTGCCAGCGCGTCGACTGCCATGGTGGACATGCTCGAATCCATTCTACACCTCCTTGGTTGGTGATGGACGACCGGTGGTCCGCGTCTTGCGTCCCTTCGGAAGGCTCTGCAACCGAACACGGAACGCCGGACATTGGCCACTGTACTCTGCGGATTTTCAAAGTCAACCTGAGTTTTTTGATATCACATTCGGCGTGATCCCCGACCGACGTCCCATGGCGCTGGTTTGACGTCGTCACCGCAGCGTTGGCAGTCTTTCGGAGAACGTAGCCCGCATTTTCCAAATGCACGGCCCGATGTGCGTTCTTCGTCACTGGACGCACTCCGGACTGGCGCAACCTCCCAGTCGAGCCGTCCGTCGTGAAAAGAATGGGCCGTCGTCGGGGCTTCGCCTCTTCGCCGGGACTCTCGAAATTCCGCGTCACCCCTCGTCGAATCCCTTGAATCCCGGTACGTAAATGATGTCATCACCCGAATCCTCGGGGTGCTTCTTCGTGAGTCTTGGGGCAGCCCCCAGTGCGTTGTTTGGACGGTGGACGCACAATGGGCCAGTCTTTCAGAGAAAGACGGCTACGTTGTTCACACTTCATCGGCCTGGGTTGATTCTGTTGTTCTCACGTGTTAAAATACGTTCAAATGAAATCATAACGCAGTTTTTGATCCTCTGCGAACCGTTTTCCGTTTTGGGTGTGTCGTCCTTCGAGTTCCCTTCCCCAAAGAGGCCTGCGCTATGCTCGATCAAATCAATCAATTTGACTTTCTCGACCCGATCGCCAAAGGGGCGACTTCCGGGTTCTTTGATTCCATGATCCAATACGGCGTCGGTCTGGTTTTTCGGTTGATTTCCCTTTGGTCGCCCAAGTCGCGTCTGACCGAATCGCCCGCTTCTGGTTCGCCGAATGCCGCCGGCGAACCGCCTGCAGTTCCACACGGGGAAACCACCCCCGCTTCTTCCCGTGGTACCGAGTCCGACCCCAATCCCCAATCGAAAGCGCTCGCCGAGCTGCTCGAAAAAGGACTGAAATCCCCTGCAGATTGGGCCGCGCTGTTCAAGGCGCTCGAAGAAGCGGGAGCGGTGTTCGACTCGTCTTCCCTCGCCGAGCTGCGGCGATTGCAGCAGGGTGTCCTCGACCGCACCGTTCCCCCCGGGCGGGCCGCTCAGAGTGTGGTCGAGCTGACCGAACAGGCACTGGCCCGGGCCGGCATCACCCCCGACGACGTCCGTGTCGGCGAACGGGTCGCCCATCGGCTCAATGACGAAGTCGCCACGCCAGATGACGCACCTCCCGCGGTTTCCGTTGCCTTGACCAAACCTCCGACACAATGGTGGCTGTTGTCCCCCTCTGAGTTGGATTCCCGCAACCGCGAGTACATCACCCGGCAGACTCACCGCACCCGGCTCGCCTGTGACCACGCCGCCGACAGACTGACTCAGTTGGTCGCGCTCCGCGACATTCGCTCCCTCGGAGATGAGTTGCGATCAGCCTCCCAACTCCTCGCCAATGTTCCGCCGCTGGTGGCCGACACCCGCAGCCTGCGGCTCAGTAACCACACCACCCGCAACCTGCTCCGCACCCTCGATCAGGCGGCCGCCGCCTCGACCGAGTTGACCAGCCATGTCAATCGACTGTTCACACAGAATCCAGGGTCAGCCGCCTGGTCGACAGGAATGGGAGAATGCCGTGCTGCGCTGTCGCGATTGATTCAGCATCTGAAAGATCGTCGAGACTTGCGGCCGGGGTCCAGGTGACCGTGGAGTCTTACTCCAAGCCCCTTCCGATCTCGTTCCCAAGGTCTCCTTGGGAACGCCCCCTTCCGAAGCTCTGCTTCGGGCGGCAAACAATTGAGCGGTGCCGCCACTGCCCTTACGAAGCAGAGCTTCGGACGATGCGTTCCCAAGCAGAGCTTGGGAACGAGGGGATGTTCTCATCCTTCACCCTTCATCCTTCCAAACCATGACCGAACTGACAAACAACACCTGGCGAGCCAGCCCCAGCGACATCGCCCATCGATTCGAAATGCCGGAACTCTCCGGTTTCTTCCAGAAGTCGCTGACCATTGAGCCGGGAACGCGTGCGGTAACCATTGAAAACGGTCGCTACATCGGCGTGATCGGCCCGGGGCGCTACACGCTCGAAACGTTTTGCGAAAAGCTGGCGTTCTGGAATCGCAAACAGGTGACCGTTGTGTTGCTGCACGACGAGCCGGTCACGCTGGAGTTTCCCACACTGCAAGTCGAGACCTCGGAACGGCTGTCGGTCGAAGTCACGCTCACGCCGACTCTGGCGATCGATGACCCTGTGCGGTTCCTCCCCGCGCTGCTCAAAGACCGTGATGTTCTCACCCGTGCCGAGTTGACCGAGTGGTTTCGCCCCATCGTCGAACAGGCGGTCGCCGAGTCGGTCGGCCGGCTGAGTCTGAAGGATCTCACCGTCGTGGAGGGACGCCGGAACCTGGACGCGGTGATTGGCCAAACATTGCGGCCTCTGCTGGAGCCGTACGGAATGCGGTTTGAGCGGGTCCAAACGGTCTCGATCGCCCAACCGCAATACGACGAACAGCAACGCCGGGTGGGACAGATCTGGCTCTCCCGCGAAGGTATGGCACTCGATGCGGCGGCCGCCCAACTGGCGGTCGACCAGATGCACGCCCAGATCCAGCAACGGGAAACGCGGGGCGAGCTGGAGATTCTGGACGACGAAGTCGAACTCGATCATCAGACATCCAAGCAGGCGGTCTTGCGCCGACGGATCGCGTTGCGAGCGCAACGGCGACTGACGATTCAAGCCGACAACTTCGACACCTTGCGAACCGAAGAGGCGCGCAAGGCGTTCTTGCGGCAACTGGAGGCGGAAGGGCTGGTCGCCGAGGCCGATCACGCGGAACTGGCGGCGACGCTGCGCGGCAAAGCGGCAGACCGCACCAGCCAGCGGGACCACCTGTTGAAGAAGATCGATCTCGACCAGCAGTACGATCTCGACGAGCTGCGGGCCGAATTGGCGCACCAGCGGGAACTCAAGTCGCTCGCTCGGCAGTTGGAACTGGTCGAGCGAGGGGCGGGGGTGGCCGGGGCGCAGTCGCGGGTCACTCTCGAACGCCAGGCCCGGGAAAGCACCGCCCGGCGAAAGGCGGAGATTGACGAACTGGAGCATCGCCGCGCGACCACCCGGTTGGAAGGGGAGTTGCGACGGGAAGAGGGGTTGGCGCAGTCGGAACACGACGCGAAGGTGCGTGGCATTCTGGGGAATGCCGATCTCAGCGACGCCGAAAAGCGCCGGCAGATTGGCCTCATTGACCTGGAGCTGGACAATGCGCGACGCGACGCCGAAGAGAAGCGACTGCGGGACGGGGCGGACTGGAACGCCCGCCGTCACCAGGAAGAGTTGCGGCTGGAGCAGGAATTGGCGGACCGCGAAGCCGCGCGAAAGGAGCGGGCGTTGCAATCCGAACGCGAACATGAATTGAAACGCGGCGCGCAGTCGACCACGCATCTTCAAGCCCACGCCGTCCTGACTCCCGAACAACTGATCGCGGCGGTGAATCCAACCAACGCGGCGATCCTGGCCGACCTGGAAAAAACCAAGGTGACAGCGGGAAGCCCCCCCGCGACCCCAAAACCGGCACCGGCCGTCGAACATTGCCCCCAGTGCGGCACAGTCATTCTGCCCAGCCATCGCTTCTGCCCGCGCTGCGGCCTCGGCGGCTAACCCAGGCGAGCGGGGCGGCGTCAGCCCCCTGCGTCCGTCCCCTAACCCCGACAAGCATGTATTGCTGCGTCATTTGCCAGAAAGACCCCATCCGGCTCGCCCGGATGGTGAATCAGATCCTCGCTCTGTCAATTGAATCTGACTGCCGTCAATCACAATTTGAAAACCGTAATCGTCACACTGAACGCGAATTTGTCGATTCACTCGTTCAACCGCTGCGTGTCCGACAGAGCGAAGATCTTGTTCACCAATCCACACGAGGTGGATGGGGTCCCGATCAAGATCCCGCTTTTTCTAGCCACCGATCTGCTTCACCATCCGGACAAGCCGGATGGGGTCGTGGGTGTCGATTTGACGTGAACGACAACTTTCCGATCTGATGCCCACTGCGTCCCAACACCATTTCCCCTTCCCCTGTGAACCTCCCGCATGTCCCCCGAACCCACCTCCCCAGGCCCTGAAGACGAACGTCTCTGGACCTCCGAGGATGTGATGAACTACCTGCAGATTTCCCGCACCACGCTCTGGTCGATGGTCAAAAACAAAAAGCTCCCGGCGTTCAAGATCCCCGGCCTGGGGGAATGGCGGTACCGCAAATCCGAGATTGACGCGTGGATCGCAGGCCAGTGACCGTATCCGAGCCGCGCCCGTCAGGAAGCGGTGATCGACGACCGCTGCCTGATCTGGCGCGGTCCTGGCGAAGATGGTTGATGTGAACCGCGTGACGTTGCTGGCCATTCGACGCACAGCCGGCTTACGCCGGCCGCTCGCCTGGGCGAGAGAAAGATAGAACCCAACAATGACGACAGACCCACCCCACCTGGACTTTGACCTCGGCCGCGACTTCTGCGCCGGGGACGCCGTTCACATCGACTTCCGCCTGAACTGCGCCGGCTATTTGGGGACACCCATTGTCCAGGCCCTGCTCAGTCCGCTCCTGACGCAGACCCACTGGCTCGAATTCCCCCCGACCCGGCCCGGCACCCCCGGCGTCTGGGAGTTTCGCCAGAGTTTCCTGCTCCGCGCCGCGAGTGGTGGCACCGACTGCGCTCGCGGCGATTACCCGATTGACTTCACCATCGACTTCCCCCCGGTCCCCGGTCAGCCGGTGCAACGGTTTCTGCACGCCACATTGCGGCTGCACGTTCCCGCCAATGATTCCGGGAACGGTGCGAACGGCCAACGGCGGGTTGAGATTCAGGGGGCCGACATGTCGATCATCGACGTCGACGAACTGAGTCAACTCACCGACAGCGCCAGCGACGTCACAATCGTCATGGGAAAGAGTTCGCGACTGGTGTCGCGCAGCCGACCTGCCAACGGCCCCGTCCCCGCGTCCAGTGGCCGGCATTACTCGCTCCCCTTGAAGTTTGACCTCCAGCGTCTTCAACAGACTCCGTTCCCCTCTCGGACATTTACGGAAATCTCACAGCGCGACACGCTGTCTCTGCAGTGTCTCGATCCCCGGGGAGGCCGGCGCACGTTGCTCTTTGCCAGGCACGAATTGCGGTACGGCGGGATGCGCACCAGCAAGACCGGCGAGCCGAACGACCTGATATTCGCCTGGATCCCGCTTACGCCAGCGCATCGGGCGTTGTGGGACCGCATCTCCGCCCGTCATGGCGAACTCCAGTTGAACCGCGAGGGAATCCTGATCTGCGACGCCAACAGCAAAAACGGCACGCAGTTCAACCACAACCCGGTGCTGTCGAATACCCCGGTCCTGTGCCGCGCGGGGGATCCGACCGGGTTGTTGCGAATCGCGGACGGGTTGGAATTTCAAGTCGATCTGCAGTCGAGTCCGCCCGATGGCGTGACCCAACCGAATCGCGCCGCTCCTCCCGATCGGGTCTACGCCGCGGTCCTCGGCCTGACCACCGAGCCGACGTTGTGGGCGGTGGCGAAGCAGGCGAATCTCGATTCGGCCCGTGTGCGCCGAATGAACAATTTGGTGGAGGAAGAGTACGTCTTGCTCTGTCGGCAGGCGATTCTTGGCCCGCGTGACAGCGCGGCGGTTACGTTGTGTTACGACGACGGAGCCGACGACGTCGCGCGGATCCTGCACGCCGCCGGCGGCTTCTGGTTCGAACGGCTGTCGGATGCGCAGCCGGTGCGTGTCGATGAGTATGAACCGGTGCTGCGGGAATTGGTACCGCTGAAGCCGGGGATGACGTTGTGCCTGGGACGTAATCGATTGGAGGTGAGGGAGGGTGAGCAGGATTTGAGATATGAGTAGAACCGCACGTGGCCTCGCTTCGCTTGGCTATCATGGTGGCGTCGTTCCAAAATCGACGTTGCTGGGCCTGAGCTGGGGGGACTCTGTCCCCCCAGACCCCCCTGGGATTTTTTTAGGCATGGGTCCGATGTCCAATGGGAGGAAAAGACATTGGCCCTTGCCAGCACAGGCCGGCAAGGGCCTGATGCACCGTTGGCGCACCGGACATCGGGATATTCCTTGCCAGGTTGCGTCCCCGCAGAGCCTGGCGCCGCTTCTCCCGATGACTCAACGATACCGAAACTTTGTCCCGTTTCGCAATTGGAATCGGGGGAGGAAAATCAGAAGTCAGAAGTCAGAAGTCGTGAGGTGGAAGTCGAGAAGCGGAAGTCGACAGTCACCGCAACCACCATTGGACACTGGACCCATGCCTCAAAAATCCCAGGGGGGTCTGGGGGGACAGAGTCCCCTCCAGCTATGGTCCAACAGCGTGGTCATGTGTAGGGACATCGCCGTCACGGCTCCGCCGTCGCGCAGCGACGGCGTCCCCCCCTTAGGAAGGGGGGGTAGGGGGGGGCGCTCGGGCTGCGCACTGTTCTCCAACCCGCCAAAAACCATGACCCGAGCGTCGAACACAGTCCGATTTGCGAGTTACGCCCAATTCGCTGACAACGCGCCCCCCCCCTGCCCCCCTTGCTAAGGGGGGGATGGTCGCTTCGCGACCTGGTTGCGCTTTGCCACAGTTTGTTTCATCCTGTCCATCCCTTTCATCCTCTTAATCCTGTCTCCCTTTTTCCCGTCCTGAAAAAACCAGAGTCACCCCCACCATGTCCAATCCCTTCGATCTCCCCCCGTCCGACTCCATCCGCTCAACGACGGCAATGGGCGCGCTCCGGCCGAAGCTCACGATCGACCCCTTCGGCTACGAACTGATCGCCCGTTGCGGCAAGGGTGGCGAAGGGGAAGTTTGGAAGGCCCGTGATCCGCAGGGATGGCGTGATCTCGCGCTCAAGTTCCTGCCCCTCAAAATTCCGCGGTCACAAGGCGGCGTGTAATGAAGTCCGCCGATCGTTCAGCCTGGTGCATCACCTGGCCCATCCCCATCTCTGTTCGGTGCTGCACATCACCGATCACCCCACCTTCGGCCCGTTTCTGGTGATGCACTTCATCGACGGCGTCGAACTCGGCCAGTATCGAGTCCGAATTCTGGAGCAGACCAAGTCCCCGCCGACGGTGGGCCTGCTCGCGACAATCGCCCGGCAGTCGGCCGAGGCGCTCGACTACATGCACGCCGAGGGAATTCTGCATCTCGACATCAAGCAGCAGAATATTCTGGTCATGGAAAAGGGGACCACTCAACCCAAGGTCAAGGTGGTCGATTTCGGCATCGCGGCCACAATCAGCACGACCATGAACACGATCTCCAAGCGGACGTACGACAAGGGGTCGGTTCCCTACATGCCCCCCGAAGCGTTCACTTCGGCCGACGACCGGCCGACCCGGCGGAGCGACCTGTATTCGCTCGGGGTCGCCCTGTACGAATTTCAGTCGGGCCAGTTGCCGTTCACGGGGCGCGACGTGAATCAGATCATTTACAAGATCACCAACTCCGATGTGGCGGTTCCCCCGATCGCGGGTGTTCCCGATCACGTCAACTGCGCCTTGCTGCGGGCGCTCAGCCGGAATCCGGAGGCCCGGTTCACGAGTTGCGGCGCGTTCGCTGCGGCGCTGGCCGGGGAGACCGCAAAGCCGCAAGTGACCACGAACCAGGACGGTGCCGTCGCTGGTCGCGACACCGTGCGGGTGACACCCAGCGCGGCTTCCCCCCCAAAGGATCCATGGATTGGCAGCCGGGCGGGGGAGATTCGAAAGATCAACTTTCGCGGTTTGGAGGTCGCGTTCTGCTGGTGCCCGCCGGGCGAATTTGAGATGGGTTCGCCGGCGGTCGAAGCAGGACGAAGTGACAACGAGAATGAAGTTGCCGTTCGGATCACGCACGGTTTTTGGATGGCCCAGGCTCCCGTGACCCAGGGGCTGTTTCAAAAGATTTCGGGAGGGATTCCAAAGGATCAAAACCAGACGGGAGACCAGTATCCGGTCACCCAGGTTGATGGGCCAACGTGCGACAATTTCGCGCGACAGTTCACGAAATTGCTGCGGAAAGAGAACTTGCTGCCGGAAGGGTGGTGGGTTGGCTTACCGACCGAAGCCCAATGGGAATACGCCTGCCGGGCCGGAACCGACACGCCGTGGTTTTGCGGCCCCAACGAAGCGGTTCTGAAGGACTACGCGTGGTACACTGCGAATTCGGGCGGTACGCTGCAAGCCGTCGGCACCCGGAAGCCCAACCCTTGGAACCTGCACGATATGGCTGGACTGGTTTGGGAATGGTGCGCCGACCACTACGATGCCACGCTCAAGGGAGGCGACGATCCCACGGGACCAGAAGTAGGCTCGTTCCGGGTCTCCCGGGGCGGCGGTTGGGCGAATGCAGCCGGCGGCTGCCGCTCGGCGGGCCGCGACAGGCTCTCGCCCGAGGACTGGAACTACGACCTTGGCTTCCGCCTCCTCCTAGTTCGCTGAGCTCGGTGTGGAAAACCAAAGACGTGTGCGGCAGCGACCGGGGTGGAGCCGGGAGCGCAGGCCACCAGCGGAGGTGCCTGTCCCCACGGGAGGGCGAACGTCCTCGTGAGCCGCCAGTGTGCAATCAACCGCCGAAAACCGTCCGCCGGGCCGTGCTGGACACACAACCGCCATTGGTCAGCCGATTCAAACGCGCGTCGGCGGCACCCCAGACGACGGATTTTGGAATGCGAAAAAGACACAGGCGGCTTCCGAGGAATTCGGGTCGAGCGCTTCCCAGAGTTCGTTGTGTTGCGCTCGAACGCACACTGGCGGCTCACGAGGACGTTCGCCCTCCCATCGGGCGGAATGCGCCCCGTCCGCGCATTTTGCCGTTGCACGCACATTGGGTTCGCCTGCGCCAATTTGACGCCCCGCCCGCGCGATGTCCCCCACGCGGGTCCAGCGGTCCCTTCCCACCGCGCGGGGACACCACCGCTGTGCGTCCGCAAGCCGATAACCGCACTCCGGGGTGCCATCGACACCGCGGAAGGGCGAACGTCCTCGTGAGCCGCCAGTGTGCAATCAACCGCCGAAGACCGTTCGCGGGGCAGCGCCCGGCAGCCAACCGAATCGCGGCGGCCGAATTGAAATCGACGTTGTTCGGATTCGTCTGGGAGCATTGCGACACTGTTGGATCCAAGCTGGGGGGACTCTGTCCCCCCAGACCTCCCTGGGATTTTTTGACGCATGGGTCCGATGTCCAATGGGCGGGAAGGACGAAACGACTCGGCTTCAGGCCCAACCTGCACCATGGCCAACGAATTCGGCGCGCGGGAAGAGCCGGCTGTGCGAGTGGAATTACCCAAACGGGGCTTGATACCAAAGCCCAGAGTCGGTCGAGCGGAGCGAGACCCACCCTGGGTTTGCGAACCGTCACCCAAACCCTACCCTGAACGGGTTTCATCCAGGCTTTACGAAGGAGATCTGCGATGATTGTTGGAAAGAAGTTGGGCCACAAACGGATACCGAAAGATCGATTGCCCGTGTGTTTCTCCCGCTCACCCCGGATGGAACCCTTTCAGGGTACGTACCGGGTCAACGTGTCACCCAGGGTAGGTCTCGCTACGCTCGACCAACCCTGGGCTGTGCGCTAAAACCCCTTCGGGGTACCCACGTCACCCGTCATCCGTCATCCGTCATCTTTCATCTTTCATCCTTCATCCTTCATCCTTCATCCTTCCGCCATGTCCGACCCCTTCGACCCCTTCCAACGCCGGCCCCAGCCGACCGCCGGTTTCGGCGTCAATCCGACCCCCGGCGATTACCTCGGCAAATACCAATTGCTCGAACCCCTGGGGGCCGGCGGTATGGGACAGGCCTGGAAGGCCCGGCACCCCAAGGGGCACCCCGTTGCGATCAAGCTGCTGCCGAGGGAGGTGCGCGGCATTCAGGCCGCCGTCTTGCAGGTTCACCAGGCGTATCTCGTCGTCCAGCCGCTCACGCATCCGTCGATCTGCAAGACGATCGACATGGAAGACGACATTGTTTTCGGACCGTTCGTGGTTCTCGATTTTGTCCCCGGGGTCACGCTGACCGAACACGTGCACCGCTTGCGGCTCAAACAGGGGAAGCTCACGGTCGACGATGTGGTCCGGCTGCTGCGGCCGATCGCCGAGGCGCTCGATTACGCGCATTCAGAACCCACCTCGCGGCTCGAACAGTCCGCCGGTCAAGGGGTGCTGCATCGCGATGTGAAGCCCGACAATACCATGGTCATTGTCGACAAAGACGGCAAATTCGTCCGGACCGTGCTGGTCGATTTTGGCCTGGCCGCCGAGATTCGGCGTACGCTGACCCAGCACTCGCAAGGGCAGCTCGACACGTTCGGCACCCCCACGTATATGTCTCCCGAGCAGTTGCGCGGGAAGCGGACGCAGTGGGATGGGCGGACAGATCAGTACGCGCTGGCGGTGGTGGCGTATGAACTGCTGGCGGGCCATCCGCCGTTTGAGGCGGTTGTCGGCACGGCATTGCGCGAGGCGATTCTCAATGAGCCGGCAGATCCCATTCCCGCGTTGCCCCAGGGGGCCAATGCCGCTCTGTTGCGGGGGCTGGCGAAGGAGCGGGAGCCACGGTTTGAGGGCTGCACACAGTTCATCCGGGCGCTCGAAGCGGGGGGCCGCGTCGCGCCGGTCCAGCCCGTTGTGAAAACCGCGCCCGCGCTCTTGGTCGCGCCGTTCGACGCGGCGGCGGCGAAGAGTGCGCAGCGTGCCTGGAGCGAGTTTCTGGGTGTCCCGGTCGAGACGACCAATTCGCTCGGAATGCGGTTCGCGTTGATTCCGCCCGGGGAATTCGCGATGGGATCGACCCCTGCGGAAATCGAGCGGGTGATTCAGTCGAACAGCGCGTTCAAACCCGAGTGGGGGGCCTGGGAACAGCCACGGCACCGCGTGCGGATCACGCAGCCGAGCTTGATCGGTTGCCACACAGTGACACGCGGCCAGTTCGCGCAGTTTGTCGCCCAGACCGGTTTTCGAACGGACGCCGAGACAGGCAAGGGAAGCTGGGTTTGGGAATGGGGCGGATCGAAACTGAACGAAACAAAAACAAATTGGCGCACACCGGGCTTCGGTCAATCGGACGACCATCCGGTGGTTTGCGTTTCTTGGAATGATACGCAGGCGTTTATCAAGTGGCTGAGTCAAGTGGAAAAGCGGGAGTACCGCTTGCCGACCGAAGCAATCTGGGAATTCGCCTGTCGGGCGGGAACGTCCACTTGGCACTATTTGGGCGAAGATCCCGAGCAATTGGCCCGGTTGGGAAATGTGGCCGACGCGGCATACAAGAAGAAGTTCACCGACCGGTTGGCGATCGCGGCGAATGATGGATACGTCTACACCGCGCCGGTCGGGGAGTTTGAGCCGAACACGCTGGGACTGTACGACCTGATCGGCAATGTGACGGAATGGTGCAGTGATTGGTTCGGCGGGGAGTATTACACGCGCTCTCCCACGAATGACCCCGCCGGCCCGGAGATAGGCTGTACCCGGGTCAGACGGGGCGGCAGTTGGGCCGATGCGGCCAGCATCTGCCGTTCGGCGTCCCGCGAATGGGGCTCACACGGTTACTGGTGTAACCACCTTGGCTTCCGCCTCCTCCTAGTTCGCTGAGCTCCCTGTAACAAACCAAAGAACCGTGCGGGAGCGACCGGGGTGGAGCCGGGAGCGCAGGCCACGCAGCGGAGGTGCCTTTTTAGCACCGCAGCGCAGTCGGCCGGAGCGCACGGCGGAATCCCCGTCGCGCCCGGAGCGTCACCGGAACTCCGCACAGAATCTCGGTCCGGCGCGAGGCGTGATGAGAGTCTTCCGTCGCGCTGCGACGGCGTCCCCCCATTAGGAAGGGGGGGTAGGGAGGGTCACTCGGTCAGTACACTGTTCTCCAACCCGCCAAGAACCATAACGCGAGCGTCAAACACATTCCGATTTGCGAGTCACGCCCAGTTCGCTGACAATGCGCCCCCCCCTGCCCCCCCTTGCTAAGGGGGGGAGGGTCGCTTCGCGACCTGGTTACGCTTTACCACCGGGCGGGCGCTTTGCCACAGTTCACCCCATCCTGTCCATCCCTTTCATCCTGTCCCTACTTTCTCACCCCCGATCCCCCCCCCATGTGGCAACCCGAGATTCTCAAGTCCAACGAACCGCAATTCTGGTCGATGGGGCGTGGCGTCGACGTCTGGAACCTGTTTCAGGCCTGCGTCGCCGGCGATCTGTCGGCTGTCCGTGCGCTGGTCGAACGGGATCCGTCTCTCGTTCATTCCCAATATGCCTATCGCACTCCCCTCTACTTCGCGGTGCGCGAGAATCGAATCGAGGTCGCGGACTACCTCCTGATGCACGGGGCCGACCCCTTGAGTCTGGTGGTCCATGACAGCCTGCTGGTGATTTGTCGCGATCGGGGATATCGCGAGTTGGAGACACTGCTGGAACAGCGGCTGGCGACCTTGCAGCGGGCGTCCGCCAAAGGGGATGCGGTCGCCGAGGCGATTCGCAACCGCGATCTGGCGACCATGCAGCGACTCCTCAACGCCGATCCCGCGCTGTTGCATCAGGGGGACCAGCGGTCGAATCAGCCGATTCACTGGGGGACAATGACCCGGCAACTCGACGTGATCGATGAATTGCTGTCGCGGGGAGCCGACATCAATGCCGAGCGGGCCGACGGCGCCCGGCCGATTCAGCTCGTGAACGGCGACTACCACTTCCGTGGTTGGCGCGACGTTCCCAAAGACTGGCCGACGACACACCAGCAAGTCCATGCGCACTTGCGCGCGCGTGGCGCGGAAGTCGACCTTTGCACTGCCTGTTACCTCGGGGATCTGGAATTGGCCCGCGAATTCCTCAACCGGGATTCGTCACTGGCGAATCGCCCGACGAAATATGTCGCGTATTATCTGGGTTCGGGTTCGCCACTCAAGAACGCGGCGGCCGGTGGGCATCTCGAAATCGTTCGGTTGCTGCTGGACCATGGAGCCGACCCCAACCTGCCGGAAGAGGGGATCGCGCCCCATGGTCAAGCGCTGTACCTCGCAGTCGTCGGCGGACACCACGCCGTCGCTCGCCTGCTGCTGGAACAGGGCGCGAACCCCAATCCCGCGGTCGAAAGTTCGGCCGACGCGCTCAGTCGCGCAATCTCGAACGGGGACGACGCAATGATCGAACTGCTCTGTTCGTATGGTGCCGCTCGGGAAACGGAGCTACTGGCATACGATGGCGACATTCGGACAGCGGCGGCGGTTTTCGCGGCCGATCCGGCGAAAGCGGAAGATCCCGACGCGCTGGCGGCAGCGGCGGCGGAGGGGAAAGAGTCGTTTGTTCGCTTGATGTTGCGATATGTACCCGACCTGCCGAAACGGCTGGTGTTTCCTGACTGGGCGGTCGGCGCGAGTACACCGGAACTCAATCAGTTGTTGTTTCAACACGGGTTGAACCCGAGCCTGCGGAATTGGCTGGAAGTCACCCCGCTCCATCATTTCGCCCGCGCGGGAAACACCGCGATGGCGACATTGTTTCTTGATCAGGGTGCAGACATTCACGCGCGCGACGACGACATTTGTTCCACTCCGCTGGGCTGGGCCGCGAAGTTCGGGAAACAGGAAATGGTCGAGTTGCTGTTGCGGCGGGGCGCGGTGCCCAATCTGCCGGACGACCCGGAGTGGGCGACCCCGCTGGCCTGGGCCAGCCGTCGGGGATATCCGGAAATTGTCGAGATACTGAAACGTGCTGGAGCGACCGGGTGAGAGCGTTTACAATTCCGGACGAATCCTCACTCGACTTTGGATACTGACCATGGACGACCACTCGCTGCGTTTTCTCAAAGACATGCTCCTGGCCCCCAGCCCCTCGGGCTACGAGCAACCGGTACAAAACGTGGTTCGCACCTTTGCGGGGGAATTCGCCGACTCGGTTACGACCGACTGGCACGGCAACGTGATCGCCGCCGTGAATCCGACCGGCTTCCCGCGAATTGTCCTGGCGGGGCACTGCGACCAGATCGGGTTGCAGGTGAAGTTCATTGACGATCGGGGATTCGTCTGGGTTGATGGCATCGGCGGCTGGGATATCCAGATGCTAATCGGGCAGAACATGGTGATTTGGGGAAGCACCGGGCCGGTCACCGGTGTCATCGCGCGGCGAGCGATTCACCTGCTCTCGCCCGAAGATCGGAAAAAGGTTCCCGAGATGAAGGACCTCTGGATCGACCTGGGGGTGAAGGACCGGGCCGAAGCGAAACAACTGGTCGCGGTCGGAGATCCCGTCACCTTTGAACTCGGCTTCCGACAATTGCGAAACAATCTGGCGTGCGCCCCGGGCATGGATAACAAAGTCGGGGCATGGGTGGTCTTCGAAGCATTGCGGCTTGTCGCGAACGAGAATCCCCTGGCGGCGGTCTACGCAGTCTCGACGGTCCAAGAAGAGATCGGCCTGCGGGGGGCTCAGACGAGCGCCTTCACCATCGATCCCCAACTGGGAATCGCGGTCGACGTGACTCACGCGACCGACTGCCCGACGCTCGATTGCAAACAGTATGGCGAAATCGATGTGGGAGCGGGACCGGTGCTGTATCGCGGTCCGAATATCAACCCGGTCGTCCATGCGCAGTTGAATGAACTCGCCCGGAAACATGAAATCCCGGTCCAGCCCGGTGCTCTGGCGAAGGCGGCCAGCAACGACGCCAACGCCTTGCAACTGACCCGGGGAGGAGTCGCGACCGGCATCGTGGCAATTCCCAACCGCTATATGCACAGCCCCGTCGAAGTGATCTCGCTCACCGATCTTGAAAACGCGGCCAAGCTGATCGCGCAGTTCTGTTTGGCGGTGGTTCCGGATGGGGACTATACGCCGCGTTAGGCCGGGCGGCACCAATTGCGACATTTCGCGCTCGAGACCCCTGTCCCCTTGAGGGGCAGGGGAATGAGATCGGAGGCTAACAATCGGGTGCCCGCACGGGGCGCAGACCCCTTGCCGGCTGGACCCGCAGGTGAATCAGACCAGCGCTCGGGTGCGCGTCGAGGCGTTGGTTCGCATCTCTTCCATTCGATTCCCGAATCTGCCTGGCGTGTTCAGCCGGTTGCACCATTCTTCCCACAAAAAGAAAATTTGGACAGGATTTCAGGATTTACAGGATTTAAAGGAGAAAGGATTCGAACCTCGGGCGTTCAAGCGGAAAAGAACACCTTTTCCGCCGTCTTACGCAGCAGCCATTCGCGGTCGCCGGCCGTCAGGAAGTCGAGCTTTTCCTTCACCAGATCGATCGACGCCTGGTAGGTGTTTTCCCCCTGAATCTGGTACGGAGCGTCGCTGGCCCACATGGTCCGTTCGGGACCGTACGCGTCGAAGACCTTGCGGATCATCGGCACCAGATCGAGGTAGGGTGGCTTCTTTTTTCCCAGGGCGTAGTACGCCGAGATCTTGACATACGTGTGCTTGTGCTTCGCCAGTGCGCACAACTTCGCAACGTCCGCATCGCGGACTTCACGGTCTTCACCGATCCGGGCGAAATGATCGATCACCACCCGGGTTTGAGGGTGTTTCGCGCACATCGCGCCGACCTCTTCCAGGTGCTCGGCGTCGATCAGACAGCACATCGACTGACCGGTCTTCGCCGCATGCTTCCACATCAGAGACATCCCGTCACTGGAGAGCCATTTGTCCTTGTAGATGAACGGGGTGATGCGAAAGCCGCGCACGTGTTTCTTGAGCAGCGCATCCATTTTGGTATCCGCATGCGGTTGTTGGTCGTCGATCATGCCGACAACCGAAAACGCGCCGGGATGAGCGGCCGCCGAGTCGGTGAGGTAGGTGTTGTTCCAGCCGTGATAGATGTGATGCTGAATCAGAACCACTCGCCCGACCCCAACCGGATGAGCGACCGCGAACAGTTCCTCGGGAGTAAAACTCGGGGGAGCGAGATCAGCCTTCGTCTGCCCCTTCTCCAGCGGCCATTTGTCGGTATCGGGGGACCAGATGTGCGAATGGGCATCGATCAGCGGATGCTTGGCGAGATCGGGGCCGGCCGCTCGGGCCATTGACGAAGTGACCAAGGGCAATGCACTCGCAGCAATGGCGGCGACACCGTTTTTGAGTAGAGAACGACGGGTCAACATCGGGAGTATCCTGGAGGAACTGCGGATTGGCGTGGCGATGATACGACGAACGCAGAGCGCGCGGCAATCCTGTTTCTTGAAGCGACCCGAGTCGCTGTCACCAATCGAGATCCGAATTCCAGACAGAGATCACGTCCGCAACGACCCGAATCCGAACCCGAGTCAAATGTGTTCGATCACCTCACCCACCGGGAACCGCACCTTCGGCGTCGTCGCCGCCCGGTCATCTGTGGCACGATATCCCGCCGTCGCGATGACCCGCGCGCTGTACCCCTTCGCCGTCAGCCCCAGAATCTGGTCGTACTTTTCTCCTTCAAACCCTTCCATCGGGCAGGCGTCGATTCCCAGCATGGCGGCGGCGGAGAGAAACACCCCCAACGCAATGTAGACTTGCCGGGAACACCAGACGTCGACTTCGCCCCCTGGGCGATTCATCGAGCCGAGCAACATCTTGCGGAATCCGTCGAGCGATTCACGCGGCGCGCCGCGCACTTCGGAAATTCGATCGAGGTACCGATCGACATCGGCCGTTCCGGGATTCTGTTTGACGCAGAAGACGACCAGATGCGAGGCGTCGACAATCTGCGGCTGATTCCACGAGACGGCCTGCAACGATTTGCGAACCGCCGGGTCGTCGATCACGAAAAATTTCCACGGCTGCAATCCATACGAAGAAGGAGCCAGCGTGACCGCCTGCTCGAGTGCGTTCCAGTCGGCGGCAGAGATCTTGCGGGTCGGATCGAATTTCTTCGTGGCGTACCGCCAGTGAAGTTGACCCAGAACGACTTCCGAGGAGACAGGAGGCATGTGTGGTGACTCAGCCGATTGAGAATGAGGAGGGTGACTTCGAATCGCCAGGGCACACGGGGAAATCGACGATTCGGTTCGCCGCGACAGTATAGACTTCACGCGGTTGAAAACCACGGACCGACGCGGAGTCGCGCCGGTCAGGAAGCGGAAGTCGTTGGGTGTTTTCCGCTGGGAAAACCTCAGCCGGCGTCGGATTCCACTAGTCGTCTTAAGATCTCCGGATAAACGCTCCAAGCCTGCTGATAGGTGGTTTCCAATGGGGCAGGGACATAGCGCTCTTCCGAGAGGAAGAGCGGCAGCGAAGGGAGCTCGGCTCCTGCCTCCAGTGGCTCGACATAGGCGGTTGGTGTGTCCCCTGCCATATAGGCCGCCGCAGTCCCCCCCTGCCCCGCCGGGAATTCATCCGGCTGATCCGCGAACTCATCCCAGATCGCTTTGTGGATCCCGTACGGATCGCGAGGTGTCGGCGGGAACAGATCGACAACCAGCAGATTCACCCGTTGAGTCAAAATATCGACCGCCTTGTCGATGAATGACCGTATTGCGTGACGACTGTCTTTAGTTTCCCGGCGAGACGATCTCAATAATGGCGACAACTCGTCCCCGGCCGTGTCGGATCACCACACGATCGGCCCATCTGGCATAATTCACGCGATCCAGCCGGGAGATCAGCTTTGCTGTCGGCGGCGCGGTCGCGACCATAACGCCACCCTCCAAGTCGGGAGCGGACTGAATCTTCAACGTCACCACGTCGGGAATGGGGCGCCCTGTGACCTGTTCCGCGAGTGCCATGTAGTCGCGCGGCAGCAATCCGCCATTGAGAGCGGCAGCGAGATCTTGAATCCATCGTTGGTGAAAATGGTGAAAATCCCCCGGTTCGACCCGGGTCCAGTCATGAATTGGCATCGGAACCCTCCACGGCGCATTGTACCAGCGGACCGCCGGGCATGGTACTTGGAACATGTGCTCAGTTTTTTACAAACCCGTCGATAAACAGTCGCTGGAGGGGGCTTGGAGTGCCTGCTGCAAGTCGATATCAGATAAAGGAAAGGCCGGATCAAGATCTCGCACTCCAGGGAGTCCCAGCGGCGGTTGCCTCAGGGCGTTGCCGACGTGCTTTTGAATTTTGTGGCGAAGTCGGCGAGGTTGCGCATGCTGTCGCAGAACACGGTGTAGCGCAGATTCTGGCGAATCGATTCCTGCAGCGCGAATCCACCGACGACGATCGCCGCCCCGACCTGGTCGGCGGCTTGATTCATCAGACGGAAGCCCTCGACCAGCGCTCGAACGTCGGCGATGTAGAGGATGCTGACCCAGAAGACTTTTGGTCTCAGGTCGCGAATCGCCTGGGCCATCGATTCGAAGGGGACCGAGTTGCCAATCGATCGCGCGGTCCAGCCACAGGATTGCAGTACCAGTTCCACCATTGTCGTCGGCAGCACATACTGATCTCCCGGGATGGTGCCACCCAATGCGTACGCAGACGGATCGCCCGGAGGCGTCCCTTGGCGGAATTCGTAAAGAATGCGGGCCATGATTTCGCAGGCCCGACGCTCCTGATAAATGTCGACATCGTGGCATTCCCAGCGTTTCCCGATCTGTTGGAACGATTCGGCGATCACTTCATCGCAAATCGTGGGAATTGACTGGCCGGCGAGCCAGATGTCAAACAGAATCTGACGACAGCGATCTTCATCGCCTATCAACAGCGCCTCGCTTAAACAGTCGCGAGCCCGGCAATTGACCCAATCGGTCTGACCACTCGTCGCGGGGAGCCCCAGGATCTCAGGCGAGATGATGAGTTGGTGCGATTCCCGGAGATAAGAGAGGACGGCGCAAATCGGTATCCGGCGGTGTCCCCCCGCAGTTTTCGACGAGGGGATGATGCCGCGATCGCACCAGCGTTTCACTGATGATTCGCTCACGTCGATCGCCCGGGCGACCTGTTTCGGAGTCACAAACTCCTGCACGGACAGGGTCCTCTCGCTTCGAAAAAACGAATGGATTGAATGATTTTCGAGAGGAGGCTCAACGAAAATCGCCGGAATATCGTATGACGGGCCGTGGGAAATTCAATGCACAAGTCCGCAATCACAAATGCGACAATCACTTACGGTGAGTTTTTGCAAGAAGCCCGAAATGAACGAATTTCTCTTGCCATACGGTTAACGACCTGCGAATAATGCGGTGAACGAATTGAACGATTTTCGAGCCGGAACTCTCGCACCATCAACTCGCGACAAGGAATCTGGAGTCCACGCCATGAAATCTCGCACCGCCAAAGTTCCCACTGCCGCACAAAACAAGCGGGGTGGTATCGCACAACCGTTATCACCGGCGACGGGTAGAGGGAAAGTCTCGGGACAAAGTCGGTCGACGGCAGCCCGGAGTGCCGGTTCCGAGACGTCGAAGTCTAGCGTCGGCACTGCACGAGCGTCCACGTCCAGAGAGGATGTGCCGCTGCCACAGTATGGGCTCAACGCAAACGGCGACGACGACGGGGCACCTCGATCGGCCATCTGCATCCAAGCCAACGGCGATTCGACTCTGCCGGCCCGCGTCGAGCGATTGATGCGTCAGGAGATCGGGTTTATTCACAATCGTCTGTTCGCGCGGGCGAATCTGCTCGCCGCAAAAGCCGAGTTCGCCGAGATGTCTCCGATCGGTGCCGGTCGCACGCGGATGGCCCCCCCGGATGTCCCGGCATATTTCGCCGAACTCTACAACACCCCCTTGCTGACGGCCGACGAAGAACAGAAGCTGTTCCGGCTGATGAATCTGTTCAAGTCTCGGGCCAACGCCTTGCGGACTCGGCTGGACGCAGCGCGTCCCGATGGGGCATTGGCTGAGGAGATCGAAGAGTTGCTGAAACTGGCGGGACAAGTCAGAGAGCGGATCATTCGCGCGAATCTGCGGCTGGTGGTTTCGATCGCCCGGCGATTTGCGAACGAGATTTGTTCGTTTGACGATCTGGTGAGCGATGGGAATGTGGCGCTGCTCAATGCCGTCGAGAAATTCGATTTCGCCCGGGGATTTCGGTTCAGCACTTATGCCACTCACGCGGTTCAGCGGGATTTTTTCCGCATCATCCGTAAACGGCGGACGGAGCAATCGCGTTGCACACTGGGGATTTCGGAATTGCTCGCGAATTCGCCGGATGATTCGGATCCGGTGGTGATTGAGTCCGAGAAACTCCGCCAGGCGGCGGCCGTCAAGCAACTGATGGAAAATGAGCTGAACGACCGGGAACAGATGGTGGTCTCGTTGCGGTTTGGGTTGCAACCGGGATCCCAACCTGCCACATTACAGGTTGTCGCCGACGTGCTTCAAGTGAGCAAAGAGCGAGTCCGACAGATTGAAATGCGGGCGATTGAAAAAATGCAGCGCGGGGTCGGCGTGGTTCATCTCGAAGCGGCTGGTTGATTGGGTGTCCTTTGCGAATTGCGATTATTGGATCAGGGATTTCTGGTTTGACCGCCGCTCACAATTTGCACGGTCGACACGACATCACCGTCTACGAGGCGGGAGACTACGCGGGAGGTCATACCCACACGGTGGACGTCGTGTTCGAGGGAGAGTCGGCAACCATTGACACCGGGTTCATCGTCTTCAACGATTGGACCTATCCCAATTTCATTCGGCTCTTAGGGGAACTGGGTGTCCAGTGGCAGGATTCCGACATGAGCTTCAGTGTCCGGTGCGACCAGACTGGCTGGGAGTACAACGGCGGAAGCCTGGGGGGAATGTTCGTCCAGAAACGGAATCTGCTGCGACCGGCCTTTCTGCGGATGATCTACGATATTCTGCGCTTCAATAGAGAATCGCCCCAACTCCTGGAAAAGCCAGATGACGCACAGACCGTGGGAGAGTACCTGCAGCGCCATGGTTACTCGCAATCGTTCGCAGATCGCTACCTGATTCCCATGGGGGCCTCGATCTGGTCGTGTCCTCCCGGGGTCTTTAGCCAGTTTCCGATTCGCTTCATTGTCGAGTTTTACAAGAACCACGGCCTACTGAGTGTCACGCATCGACCGACGTGGCGGGTGATACGCGGCGGCTCCCGCGAGTACGTGCGAAAACTGACGCAGCCGATCGAGAAACGAATTTTGCTCAGTACGCCTGTGACCGCGGTCCGCCGGTTCGCCGATCGAGTCGAGCTGGAGACCCGCCAGCGGGGAATCGAGTCATTCGACCATGTGATTCTGGCCTGTCACAGCGATCAGGCGATGGGCCTGCTGGCCGACGCGTCGCGTCCAGAACGCGAGATTCTCGGCGAATTCCCGTTCCAGAAAAACGACGTGATTCTGCACACCGATACCAGTGTTCTGCCGCGGCGTCGCGGGGCCTGGGCCGCCTGGAATTACCATGTTCCGAACGGACCGGCTGACCAGGCGACATTGACCTACAACATGAATCTGCTGCAAGGGCTGACGAAGAAACATGTCTACTGTGTAACGTTGAATTCCGACGCACTGATCGATCCGCAACGCATTCTTGGACGATACGTGTACCATCATCCGATCTATACGACCCGTCGAGCCGCCGCCCAACGGCGGCATGGGGAACTGCTGAACCACAACCGAACCTCATTTTGCGGTGCCTACTGGGGGAATGGCTTTCACGAAGATGGCGTCAAAAGCGCGCTGGCAGTTTGCCGTACCCTCTGAGCCGAGCCGGATCGATGCACAGCGCCATCTACGAAGGGATCGTCCGGCATTGTCGTTTCAGCCCGAGGCGCCACGAGTTCGATTACCGACTCTACCTGATGTATCTTGATCTGGCGGAACTCGACTTGGTGTTTCGAGGCCGATGGCTCTGGTCGGCGACCGGTCCAGCCCTCGCGTGGTTTCGGCGAGCCGACCATTTGGGGAATCCGAGCCAGCCGCTGGATCAGTCCGTCCGCGATCTGGTGGAACGCCAACTCGGAAACCGCCCTTCCGGTCCGATCCGACTCCTGACACAACTTCGCTACTACGGTTACGTCATGAATCCCGTGAGCTTCTACTACTGCTTCGACTCGGCCGATCTGCGTGTCGAATCGGTTGTTGCAGAAGTTCACAACACTCCCTGGGGAGAGGAACACTGTTACGTTCTGGATTTTCGCGAACAATCCGGCGCGCGGCAATTTACAAACCGCCATCCCAAAAACTTTCATGTCTCGCCGTTCATGGGGATGGATATGGACTATGCCTGGAAAGTGACGCCGCCGGGGATCGAGCTGTCGGTCGAGATTCAAAACCGCCAGCGCGACGATCTGTTGTTTACCGCGAAGATCGATCTGCGTCGGCAGGCAATCTCGGGGTGGAAGTTGAACTGGCTGCTGCTGCGATTTCCCTGGATCACGATGCGGGTGTTCCTGGCGATTTACTGGCAGGCTGTGCGGCTGTGGCTCAAAAAGGTTCCCTACGTTCCCCATCCGGGAACCACAACTGAAAAGGAGATCGCGGAATGCGATCAGAGACCCTTCAAGTGACCTCTCAACCGACTTCGACACCAACCTCCTGGCTGGATCGCAAGGCACGCGATCTTGTCGTGACCCAACTGGCGCGATTGCGTGGCGGACACATCACGCTGGATGAAAATGGATCGACCCGTCATCTCGGTGTCACCGCGACGGATGGGCTGGAACATCTCGACTGCCGGGTTTCCGTCCGAAATCCCCGGCTCTTTGGCCGCATGTTGCTGGGTGGGAGCCTGGCGGCCGCCGAGTCGTACCTGGATGGCGATTGGGAATGCGACGATCTGACTTCGCTCATTCGCCTCCTGGTGCGAAATGAGTCCATCTTGGCGGGAATGGATTCCGGACTGGCGCGGGTCGCGGGTTTCGGGGCACGGTGCTGGCACTGGCTGCGGCAGAACACCAAAACCGGCAGCCGCCGGAACATCGCGGCGCATTACGACTTGGGGAATGACTTCTTTCAGTTGTTTCTCGACGAGACGATGATGTACTCCAGCGGGATTTTTCCCAGTGAGGAGAGTACGCTGTTCGAGGCGTCGATCGAGAAAATCGACCGGGTGTGTCGAAAGCTGCAATTGTGCCCTGCGGATCATCTGCTGGAGATTGGGACCGGCTGGGGGGGATTCGCGGTGTATGCCGCCGAGCATTACGGTTGCCGAATCACGACCGCGACCATCTCTCAAGAGCAGTTCGATCTGGCGAAGCGCCGGGTTCGGGAAGCGGGACTGGAAGACCGCGTCGATGTGGTCTTGTGCGACTACCGCGACCTGACCGGATCGTACGACAAGCTGGTTTCGATCGAGATGATTGAAGCGGTGGGACACAAGTATTTCGAGACATTTTTCCGCAAGTGCGGCGAACTGCTCAAACCCAACGGGGTGATGCTGTTGCAAGGAATCATGATGTTTGAACAGCGGTACGCCGAGTATCTGCGTTCGACCGATTTCATCCAGCGGTATGTGTTTCCCGGGGGCTGCCTGCCGACGGCGGCGGCGTTGACGGGGGCGGCAGCCCGCACCAGCGACCTGTACCCATTGCATCTGGAGGACTTCGCCCAGCATTACGCCCGCACCCTGGCCTGTTGGCGGGAACGCTTTCACGAGCGGATCGACGAGGTGCGGGCGTTGGGATTCGACGAGCGATTTCTGCGGATTTGGGAATACTACTTCTGCTATTGCGAGGCGGCGTTCACGGAACGCTACATTGGTTTGTCGCAACTGATGTTCGCGAAATCGGGATGGCGGGGTGGCGTCATCGATTGCGCGCCGCCGCCTCGGGAAACGGCAGTTTCAAAAATCAAGTCGCGGTTCTCCCGTGTGGAGTCAGTCGTATGAATCTCTGGCTCGCGGTACTGGCTGGCTGGGGAGTGATGATCGTGCTGATGGCGGCCTTGTGGCTGCTGCAACGCATTCGTGGAGACGCGGGAATTGTCGATGTCGCCTGGGGAACCGGGGTGGGTGTTCTCGGGGCGTTTTTCTGTGGTGTGGCCTCGGATGGCGACCCGACCCGACGCGGACTGCTCGCCGCTCTGATTCTGTTGTGGGCGCTGCGGCTCTCGCTGCACATCGCACGGCGACTGATGAAAATGACCGAGGATGGTCGTTATCAGACCCTGAAAGAACAATGGGGACCAAAAGCCCAGTGGCTGATGTTTGGCTTCTTTCAATTGCAGGCGTTTTGGAGTGTGTTGTTCGCGCTGCCGATTCTGCTCGCGGCGACCAATCCCCAAAGCGCGATGACGACGGCGGACTGGGTGGGACTGGCCGTATGGGGAATCGCGTTTCTGGGGGAATCGATCGCCGACCGCCAGTTGCAGCGGTTTCGACTCGACCCGGCCAATCGGGGAACAGTGTGTCGCGCGGGATTGTGGCGCTATTCGCGCCATCCCAACTACTTCTTCGAATGGATTCACTGGTGGGCCTACGTGGGATTTGCGTTCGGTGCCCCGTGGGGCTGGCTGACATTGTTGGGACCGACCGTGATGTACTTCTTTCTGACGCGCGTGACGGGAATTCCGCCGACTGAGGCACAGTCTCTGAAGTCGCGGGGCGACGCCTATCGCGACTACCAGAGAACGACCAGCGTTTTCTTTCCCTGGCCCCCCAAGATGGAGGAGGCGACCCGATGAGTTTGACAAGCTGGGGAGCCAAACTGGCCGAACAGGGTCGGCTGCCGGATTGGATCATCCGTCGCGGGATCCGCCAACTCTGCGGACAACGGCTGCTGCATCCCGACCGGTTGGAATGCGAAGCGAATCAGGCATCGATCGAACGATTCGTCGACTTGATGCGGGCCAGTCCCGTCGCGCTGGTTCCCGAGAAAGCCAACGAACAGCACTACGAGGTTCCCCCCGCCTTTTTCGAACTCGTGCTGGGACCACACCGGAAATACAGTTGCTGCCTGTGGGATGCCGGGGTGACCGACCTGGAAACGGCGGAACGGCGGGCGCTGGAAGTCACCTGTGAGCGAGCCGAGCTGTTTGACGGTGCAGAGATTCTCGAACTGGGGTGCGGCTGGGGTTCGTTGACGCTCTTCATGGCGGCTCGGTATCCCCAATCGCGGATCACGGCCGTGTCGAATTCGGCTCCTCAGCGTCGCGAGATCGAACGTCTGGCGGCGAGCCGGGGATTGACGAACGTTCGCGTGCTGACCGCCGACATGAACGAGTTCGCGGCGGACGGTGTCTACGACCGGGTGGTCTCGGTCGAGATGTTTGAACACATGCGAAACTACGAAGAGCTGCTACGACGGATTTCCTGCTGGCTGAGACCGGGAGGAAAACTCTTCATCCACATCTTCACGCACGATCGGCTGGCGTACACGTTCGAGACCGACGGTCCCGATGACTGGATGGGGCAGTACTTCTTCACAGGAGGGATCATGCCGGCCGATGGACTCATCGCGCGGTTTCAGCGGGATTTGCAGTTGGAGCGACATTGGCGGTGGAATGGCCGGCATTACGCGCGAACGTGCAACGCGTGGCTGGCCCGGCAGGATGCGAACCGCGCGGCGGTCTACCCGATTCTGGCCGAGGCATACGGAACCGACCAGGCGTCGCTGTGGTTTCAGCGGTGGCGAATGTTCTTCATGGCGTGCGCGGAACTGTTTGACTTTGGTGGCGGGGAAGAGTGGGGGGTGGGGCATTACCTGATGAAAAGGCCCACTGACAACTGACAACTGCCGATGGTTGGATTTTGGGTTGGGGGGGGTTGTAGAATTGCCACATGGCCATTCCCACGGATTCGGAACTACTGGCGTTTCTCGATGAGGGGCTGCCTGTCGAGAAGATGACCGCGCTGGAGCAGCAGTTGCGCGACTCGGAACCGTTGCGCCAGCGGCTGGCCCGGTTACGCAGCCAGCAGGATGCCCATGGTCATACGGTGAGCGAGATCTGGCGACGGAATCGGTTGAGCTGCCCGACGCGACACCAGCTCGGCAGTTTCCTGCTGGGAGTGGTATCGAACGAACTGGCGGAATACGTGGAGTTCCACCTGCGGACGGTTGGCTGCCGGGTGTGTGCGGCCAATCTCGACGACTTGCGATCGGCGAATCAAGGGCAGGCCGAGGTGGCGAAACGGCGGCAGCGGTTTTTTCAATCGTCGGCGGGGTATGTCCGCCGGGAAGAAGGGAACTGACCGCTCGGTCTGAGTCCTGGCTCAACTTTTTTCTCCCCTTCCCTGTCAGAATGGTGAACAGTCGGACCGTCCGCTAGAATCCCGGTTGCGGAAACCGTTTCCGCGTAGAGCGATAGCGCCCCCATTGCCCTCCAGCCTACAAAGGCACCCCCTGCCCCATGAGCGACGCATTCCAGGTTCAGTGTCCGAAGTGCAAGCAGAAGCTGAAGATCAAATCGCGGGCAGCGGTCGGCAAAAAACTCCCCTGTCCCAAATGCTCGTTCGCGTTTGTCATCAAGCCTCCGCCGGAGGAGGAAGACGAAGAACTGGCGTTCATGAGCGTCGAAGAACCCGACGAGCCGGATGAACCCGAAGAAGAAGCAGAGGAGGAGGACGAAGACGAGCGTCCCGTTTCCCGGGGCCGCGCGGGTTCCCGCCGCGGTGCCGCGTCGGGCAAGAAGTCGACCGCGAAAAAGGGAAAATCTAAGCCGGTCAACTGGCAGAAGCCGGCGCTGATCGCCGCGATTTCGCTGATGGTGATGGGTGCGATCGGCGGGATCGGCTATTTCGCGATGTCGATGTTTGAGGAGGCGGAGCCGACGAACAAATTCGACACGGTGTTTCTGAACCCGGAGACGGAGGTGTTTTTCCAACTGCGGGTCGCCGACGCGTGGAGTTCGCCGTTCGCGCAAGGGATATTGTCAATGCCGATGGTCAAGCCCGAGCTGGACCAGTCTCTCGCGAAGATGAAGGCAGACACGGGGTTGACGTTTACGGATATCGACATGATCACGTTGGGGTACTTTGGCTCGACCGAACTGCCTGGCGTAGGCGGTAGGCCGGGTGGCGCGATGCCGGGAATGCCGGGCGGTGGCATGCCGGGCGGGCCCATGCCCGGTGGTCCCGCTCCCGGAATGCCAGGGGCTGCCGGAGCGAATTCGGGTGAACAATTCGTCGCGGTCATTCGTACCAAGCTTCCGCTGAGCGATGACCAGCTCCGCGCTGGCGAATCGTATGATCCGGTCAGCTATAACGGCAAAACGTATTTGAAACCCAAGAACACACTCACGAAAGCACCCTGTCGGTACAATCCAGACTCCCTTCGGATTGTGCTTGCCGATGAGCCCGAAATCAAACGGATTCTCGACAAGGGAAAGAACATGGCCCGGCGCGAAGATCTGGACTTCGTTGACAACACGCAACAACTCACGGTCGCGTTCGTTCCCAAAGATCGCTCGAAGTTTGACAAGCTGTTCGACAACCCCATGATGGCGGCAGCGGCCGGCGGACAGCCTGCCGCTGTTCCGGGCGGTGGGCCTCCCGGAGCGATGCCGGCAGGCATGCCTGCCGGAGCCCCCGGTGGACCTCCAGGTGGTCCCCCGGGAGGAATGACGATGGGTGGCCCCGGGGGTGGTCCGCCCGGGATGCCAGGCATGCCCGCGCCAGCGGGGGCGGCGGCTGGCGGATTCCCTGCGCTCGCCAAAGGAAAGGTCAAGGCGGTTCAGTTCTCGATGAATTTGACGCAGGACATTGATCTGACGTTTGGAGCCAATTGCGTCGACGCGACGGCCGCCTCGGGGATCGCGGGGGAAATCGCCAAAAACCTCCAGGAAGGGAAGGCGCAATTCGCCCAGCAAAAGGCTCAAATGCAGATGATGGCGACCTTTGTGAGCGCCGGCGAATTTGTGCCGATTGCCGAGCAAATCGTCGGCAGCACGGAAGCGAAAAGCGATCAATCCATGGCGACGGTGAAACTGAAGATTCCCGGCTCGATCAAGCCAGCCGTTGAGAACTTCGCCAAGAGTGACTTTGTCAAGACGCTGCAACAGGGGCAGGCGGCGGGTGGTCCCGGCCCGGCGGCCGCCATCAACCCGATGGATTTCCTGAAGGGCTTTGGCGGCAATCCGTTTGGAGGTGGCCCCCCCGCTGGAGGCCCCCCTGCTGGCGGTCTCCCTCCCGGCGCGCCCGCCGACCCAAACAGCTTCGGCGCTCCCCCCGATGGTGGAGCCGCCCCGTTTGGCGGTCAGGCCCCCACTCCCCAGCAGGGTGGCGTGTTCCGCGGTGGCGCTCCCGGAACACCTCCCGGCGGTGCCTCGCCAGCGGGCGGCCCGCCCTCCGGCGGCCCTCCGGCAGGTGCCCCCGGCGCTCCGCCAGGTGCTCAGCCCACGCCGCCGCCCGCGGTCAGTCCCTAGGCGGTCAACTGTTCTCCACGGAATCGCAGAACCGAGGAAGATAGCGGAAGAACGAAAAACTCCGATTCATCGGAGGCACTCCCAATTTGGAGTGCCGGGAATGAATCCCCGCTTTTCTTTGTTCCGAAGTCGACCTGC
>CAMATH010000097.1 GCA_945860955.1 Planctomicrobium piriforme | reverse complement strand
CAGGATCGTCGTGGCGACGATCTCGCGAACGGCTTCCGCGACTTTGGCAGTACGTCGACTCATGCGAGATCACCAGAACAGGAAGACAAGAGAACCAATCGCCGGGCGACTCACCCGGACGACACACACGATCCACGTCACAGGGTCCGTTTGACCTCCTCGATCTTGATCGCCTCGAAGATGTCCCCCTCTTTCACGTCGTCGAAGCCATCCAGCCGGATGCCGCACTCCAGACCCTCGCGAACTTCGCGAGCGTCGTCCTTGCCACGCTTCAGCGACGCGATCTTGTACTCGTTCAAAATCCGCTGGTCGCGAATGATGCGAATCAGATTCGACCGCTCGATCTGGCCGTTGAGCACGCGGCAACCTGCCACCCTTCCAAACCGGCTGACGTCGAACGTCTGCAACACAATCGCCCGTCCGGTGCGCGACTGGACGATCGACGGCTTGAGCAAGCCTTCCATCGCCTTTTTGATGTCGTCCGTGACTTCGTAAATGATGTTGTACTGCCGGATCTCGACCCCTTCGCGCTCCGCGAGCGCCTCGGCCCGATCCTCGGCGACAACGTGAAACGCCAGCACAATCGCACCCGACGCGCTCGCCAGGTAGATGTCGCTTTCGTTCACGCCACCCACGCCGTCGTGAAGAATGTTCACCCGCACTTCCGGGTGCTGGAACTTCAGGATCTCGCTGCGAATCGCTTCGAGTGATCCGGGCGTGTCGGCCTTGATAATGACCGGCAGGTCTTGAACCTCGCCCGTCTCGGCCTGACTGAGAATCTCCTGCAGGGTCCGAACCCGCCCCTTCTGGGCGAGCTGCTCGACGCGGCCGCGCTGTTGACGCAGCTCGGCGATTTGCCGCGCTTCGTCGATATCGGTCAATGTGTAGAACTTGTCACCCGCGCCGGGAACCAAGTCCAGGCCGGCGACTTTGACCGGTGTCGACGGACCGGCGGTTTCCACCTCGCGGTCTTTGTCGTCGTACATCGCCCGGATGCGGCCATGCGCTTCGCCGCACAGGATGACGTCCCCCTTCTTGAGGGTTCCATCCTGCACCACGAGCCACACCAGAACGCCGCGACCTTCATCACGGAACGCTTCGAGGCAGACACCCTGACCCTGGCGGTCCGGGTTGCCCGAGAATTCATTCAGCTCGGCGATCGTTTGAATCGTTTCGAGCAGATTTTCAATTCCCTCGCCCGTCGACCCCGAGGTACGAACCACTTCGGTATCGCCACCCCATTCCGCCGCCAGCAGGTTTTGAGCCGCCAGATCCTGCAACACGCGCTGTTCGTTGCGATCGGGAAGGTCGACTTTGTTCATCGCCACAATGATCGGCACATTCGCCGCCCGGGCGTGGTTCAGCGCCTCGATCGTCTGCGGCATCACCCCGTCGTTCGCGGCCACCACCAGAATGGCGATGTCGGTGACGTTGGCCCCGCGGGCCCGCATCTCGGCGAACGCCGCGTGACCGGGGGTGTCGAGGAACGTGATCTTATTACCGTTATGTTCGACCTGGTACGCCGCGATGTGCTGCGTGATCCCACCAAACTCGCCAGCGGCGACATTCGCCGACCGGATCTTGTCGAGCAGGGTCGTCTTTCCATGGTCGACGTGGCCCAGAATGGTGACGATGGCGGGGCGGGGAATGCGATTTCCCGCGTCCCCTTCGTCGGAGGCCGATTCCTCGAGTTCCTCTTCCACGTCTTTTTCTCGGGCGATGTGCAGATCGACGCCACAGTCGAGCGCCAACTCCAACGCCTGCTCTTCGTCGAGGTAGGAGTTGATGGTCAGCATCTGCCCTTTCTTCATCAGAATTCCGATGAGTTCATTGGCACGCCGTCCCATCGCTTCCGACAAACCACGAATCGTGATCGGGAACTCGATCTCGGCGGAACTCTTGAGTTCGACTTTCTGACCACGGCGCATCGGGCGCGGCCGATGGTGCCGCATCCGCGAACCGGCCGCCTCTTCTTCCATATCCCGAGCACGACCCCGCTTGGGAGCCCGTGTTTTGCGGTCGGCGACGGGAGTGGCCGCCCCCACCATGGGACGCGACGCCCCTCGGCTGGGGCCTTTCTTCGCATCGTCCGAAAAGTCTTCGGGACCGTCGTCCCCTTTCTTCTTCTTATCCTGGTTATGCGCCTTAATATGCTCGTGCAGCGGGGTTTTCTCGAGCATGTCGCGAGAAATCCGCATCTCCGGCTTCTGCGCGGGACCCGAGGAGCCTGCGGTCGTACTCGCGGCAGCCTTGGGGGCCGGCGGGGGGGCCGCCAGCTTGGGCAACGTCAACGTCGGACGCTGCTTGGGCTTTTTCCCTTCTGGGGCCAGCCGGGAGACAGCGCCAATCGCCACCATCTCGCGACGCGACGCCCCCGATGCATGGATGTAATCTTCCCGCCGCATGGGAGCGACCGCCCCCTTTTCAGCGGTCGAACTGTCGCCACCAAATCCCTCGCCAGCGGTTCCTTCGGACCCCGAACTTTCGGCGGTCGAATCCGAACTGGTTTCCCCATCGGACTGGTCGCCCGCTTCCGTTACTTCCTCAGCGGACTCGGTCGTCGTCGCATCTGTCGACTCCTGATGGACGGGCGATTCCCCCTCGACATTCGGTTCGTCACGAGTTTCCACAGTGGCTTCAGGTGCCACCGTAGCCGCGACCCCGGTGGTTACAGCTTCGGGACCAGCACCAACGGTCGAAACGTCGGGGGTCGTCTGATGCGTTGTCGCCGCCGTCGGCTCGTTTTCCTGTCGAGCGACAGTTCCTTTGGCCGTAGAGTCCACGGCGGGGGCTGGCTTGGGGGGGGCGCGGAGGACGGGGGGCTTTCCCGAAACGACCACCTTCGACGGACGCACCGGCACATCGGACGGTTTCGCCGGTGCTGGTCGCACGGGGGAGTCTGGAGCCCCTTTCGCCGACGACTCCTTCTTGCCCGGAGCCGACGTTCCCGCCGAGCCGGCAGATGACCCGGCACCACGCTCGGTCGGTACGGCCGCCTCGCGATGAGCTCGCAACGGACTCGGTCCCCGCGGCGCGGGGGTCGGAATCGCCGTCGGCTCGGCCGGCTTCGCACGCGGCTCGGAAGGCTTGGATTCCACAGGTCGCGGTGTCGCTGTCGGAGCAGCGACACCTTGTGCTGACACCGTCGGGGCCGGAACGGGGGGGGCTTCAACCGCCGCCTGTCCCTTTGCTTCAATTTCCGCGTCGCGATCGGTCGCCGCCCGTGCCGTGGGGCGCAACGTCGGGACTTTTGTCCCCGTCGGGCGGGTTGCCTCCCGGGTCGGTGGGGGAGCGGTGGCGGGACGCGAGACTTCAGAGCCTTCGCCTCCCTGCGTCCGCATGAAGTCGAGAACCCGAACCTTCTCCTCTTCGGATATGCTCGCCAGCGGCGAGTCCTTCAGGTGAATGCCAACTTTCTGGCAATACCCAATGAGGACTTTGCTGTCCAACTGCAGCTCTTTGGCGAGCGTGAAAATCCGAATCTTCAACAGCATATCTCCGTGGAGTGGGGCGTCTCGGGCAGCCGGGGTTTTCTCCCTTGGCCAGCCTAGCATCTGAATCGTGCGTTGCGTCGTTCGTTCCTGGTTCCGCCGACCCCCTCAACCCGATCCCAGAAACACGGATCAAGGGGCTTCATCCGCCTGCATTCAGTGACTGGCCGATTCTTCCCCCTCCGCTTCCGACCCGGCTTCCACCGGGGGGGCCTCCGCTTCCTCAGACACCTCTTCCGCCACCGGAGCGGCTTCCGCCTCAACCGGCAACTCCGCCTCGACGGCACCCGCTTCAGCGGATCCCGTCTCGACCGACTCCGCTTCTTCCACCTCGGCAACCGCCCCCTTACTACCAGGAGTGCGGGCCGCCGACCGAGGAGGCGTCTGTCCCGACGCCTTCTGATCCGCCTGTTCTCGCTCCAGCCGTTCCGATTCGATCTCGGCGAAATCAACAATCGGCTGGCAATCCTCTTCTGGCAATCCCGAAAGCTCGGCCAACTGGTCCAGCTCGATCACCGACAGATCGTCGTAGGTGAAGAACCCTTGCTCGATCAGATTTTCCGCGAGTTCGGGCGGAGCGTTCGGAATCGCGCCAAACGCTTCGAGCGATTTGTCGAGCTTTTCGTTCAGCTCTTCGCGGGTCATGATGTCAATGTCCCAGCCCACCAGCTTGGAGGCGAGCCGAACGTTCTGGCCACGTTTACCAATCGCCAAAGACAGTTGATCGTCCTTCACCAACACGATCACACGCCCGAGCATCGGGCAGAGAATCACTTCTTCAACTTCGGCTGGCTGGAGAGCGTTCGGAACGAGAACCTGCAGGGAATCGTTCCACCGCACGATGTCGATTCGTTCCCCCGCCAACTCTTCGACAATGTTCTTGATGCGCGAACCCCGCACCCCGACGCACGCCCCGACCGCGTCGATCTTCTGATCAATACACGAGACGGCGACCTTGGAGCGATAACCCGCTTCACGAGCGAGTGAACGGATTTCGATCACCCGTTCATTGATCTCGGGAATTTCAATCTCGAACAGTCGACGGACCAAGTCGGGATGAACGCGTGACAGGACGATGCGAACACGGGCACCCGATTTGCGAACTTCGAGAACCACAGCGCGAACCCGCTCGCTGACGCGGAACGATTCGCCCGGAATCTGTTCGCTCTTCGGCAGAATCCCCTCAACCTTGCCCAGATTGACAGTGGCGGTCGAGCCTTCGAACCGCGTGATGGTGCCGTTGACCAGCGAGCCGCGCTGGGACTGAAATTCGTCAAACAGCGCGTCCCGTTCCGCTTCGCGGATCTTCTGGATCATCACCTGTTTGGCGCTTTGCGCGGAAATCCGCCCGAGAATCTCTCCCAATTGCTCCGAATCGATCGGAGCACCTTCTTTGAATACGGTGGTGTGGCCACTGGCCCGGTCGATTTTGGATTCCAGGGGAATCTCTTCGCCATAGTGCTTGCGCGCGGCCGACAGGATCGCCTGCTCGAGTACTTCGAACACGATCTCTTTGTCGATGTTCTTATCGCGATGGATAGCATCGACTGTGCGCAGCACCTCACCGTCGTTCATGATCAATCCTTCTACTTCGCCGGCTCGCGCCAATAAAAATGGCGGGAGTCGGGCTCTCTCGTTCAATTCGCCGACTCTCCGCCAGAGATCGCCTGGCCAGCACGTGGGATTCGGAAAATTCCGTACTCCCACCTGTCGCTGGCGACCAGATTTGGGCGGCCCGCAGGCCGTTCAATCTCGACTACATATGGTCGTCCTCGGTGTGCCGGTCCCGCGCTCTGGCGGACCCTGACCGTGCCAGCAATCCTGAACATCAGAATTCCCGGCAATTCTCGCGCTGGCCGCACCCGCTGTGCGGACAAACGCCAACCTATCGCTACTCTCACAGAGAATATCGGGGGGAATTTCGGATGTCAAGTCGCTGGGGGATTGCATAACCCCACCCTTAACCCGTCACCTCTAGGTTTCCTGGGACACTCCTGACTACAGTGTGGCCTCATAATTCTCGCATTCGAATTCATCCCATGTCCGAGATCTCCGCATACCACGAAGCCGGGCACGCCTTCCTCGCGCTCTACGTTGGGGCTCGTGTCCGTTCGGTCACTATTGACCCCGACTGGGACGATGGTCCGGAACGCCACGGCGATACCCAGGTCGCCTGGAAACGGAGCCGTTTCTCCGAGCGGGAGTTTCACGAAAAATCGATCCTCGTCTCCCTTGCCGGCCCGGTCGCCGAGATGATCCACACTGGCAACCCCTACCACCCCGGAATGGTCGCCGAATGGGCTCAGGATTGGGCCGCCGCCTGGGAGTCAGCCGGCACCTTCCTTCCCGACGAACGACAACGCCTGGCGTACCTCGAAGAAGTCTCCCTCAAGCTCTACCGCCTGCTGCACCGTGATGAACACTGGGCCGCCCTGGCGGCGATCGTCGACAACCTGCTGGCGCACGAAACGCTCGAAGGAGATGAAGTGCGCGAGATCTATCGCGATTGGATGGGATGACGTAGTTGTGTGGCCCAGGCAATGTTTTCCGAGTGGAGAGTTCTCGAGATCATCGCTTTGAACACACCAAACACGTGTTCAGTGCGCCAGCCTGAAACTGCCTACAATCGACCGCTACGAAAAATGCCTAAAATCAGCCAAATCCCCAGCAGGCTCGACAAAACGAATGCCGCCGCACCAATCCACCAGGAGGCCGGGCCGGACGTACGCAACACCAGCGCCGATGCCACGATCAAGGCCGACATCACCATGCCGGTCACCAGCCGATTGCTCGAACGGTCGAGTTCGGTGATCAGGTGATCGAGATGGCGATGCTCCAATTGGATCCGGAGATCATCCTGACTGAGCTTTTGCAGCGTCTTGCCAATATGTGCGGGGAGATCGTGCAGCACGTCGAACATCGCCTGCGCGTCCCCCAGAACTTTCGTCGCGACTCGTTTGGGGTTGTAGCGGTCTCGCACCAGTTTTTCCGCGATCGGTTTCAGGTGCTGTGCGAGGTTGAATTCGGGATCGAGTTCGCGTCCCACACCTTCCAGAGTTACGATCGCGCGAATCAACAGCATCAGGTCGGCGGGATAGCGGATGCCGTGCCCCGCGAGGACTGAGACAAAATCTGTCAGCAGGTTGCCGACGTGAATTCGCTCCAGTGGCATACCATAATAAGACTCGGTGAAATCCCGCACGTCGGCGATCAGCAGTGCCCGGTCGATCGGCCGAAACGGTTTGCCAATCACCACGATCTGGGTCACGCACAATTTCGGATCCCCCTGCGCCACTGCGATCAGTAGATCGACAATCTGTTCCCGTTTCTCTTCTTCAAGTCGCCCCACCATTCCAAAGTCGATCAGCCCGACCACCCCTCCCGACAGGATCTTCATGTTGCCGGGGTGCGGGTCTCCGTGAAACAGACCGAACTCGAATGCCATCTTCATAAAGATCCGCGCGCCATTGGCGGCAATCTCGGCCGGCTCGTACCCCGCTTGGATTAACCCGGCGCAGTCATTGATCTTCAACCCTTCGAAGAAATCCATCGTGAGGACCGATTCCCCCGTCTGGTCCCAATAAACTTTGGGCAACGCCAGCGTGGCGTCATTGCGAAAGAGCCGGCGAAATTCATCGATCGTCCGACCTTCCCGCGCGAAATTCAATTCGCGACGGATCGATCGCGAGAACTGATTGACTAGACCGACCGGGTCAAACGCCTCGGCTTCAGGGACGTGTGTCTCAATCATCTGCGCCAGTTCCTGCATCAGCGACAAATCGCGTTCGACATCGCGGACCGCGTTCGGACGGCGGATCTTGACAGCGACAACCGTTCCATCATGACGCACTGCGCGATGCACCTGCCCCAGAGATCCCGCGGCGATCGGTGTGCGGTCAAACTCCGCGAACAATTTCCCAACCGGACCTCCCAGTTCCGCCTGCAGGATCTGCACCGCTTGGGTGGCGGGAAACGGAGGGACGTGATCCTGGAGTTTTTCGAGTTCGTCAATCACCCGACTGGGAACCAAGTCGGGTCGGGTGCTGATCACCTGGCCAAACTTGATGAACGTCGGACCGAGTTCTTCAAGAACCAACCGCATCCGTTCGGGCAGTGTCAGCGGGGGGGCTGGGTCGGGACGGCGTAAGACGACCCGCCGCCACCACAGCAGGTATTGCATCAGGCGGAGACGATAAACGAGGTCACCAAAGCCATGGTTGAGCAATACGGAGACGATTTCGCGCGTCCGCCCGAGGTTGCGAAAGAATCGGATCGGAGACAAAGCCATGCGCGATGAGCCGGCGGAGACGAAGGGATGCGTGAAAAGTTTTCTTCACGCGGCTGAAAACCAAGAGTTTTCCCCAAACCGCGCCTGTCAGGAAGCGGTCGTCGGTGGTGGCTTCCAGGCTGGCGTCGATCGGGCGAGACGTTGAACACGCTCGGTGGATAATACCCCAAGGGAGTGGCGGAGGGCAGCCCGACTCCTACAAGGAAACATCACTCCGGTCGACCAATCGATCGGCGAACAGGGGGTGGATACCAACCCGAAACGACTTCCCGCGCAAGTCGGTCCGAAAAGTTCCCGATGCGAAAATTGAAGTTCTGCCGCCGAATTATGTCGCCGCTAGCCAAACTGCCCCGTCAGATATTTTGCCGTCAGTTCCTCGCGGGGATGTTCGAAGATCGTAGAGGTTTTGTTCGCTTCGATGATTTCGCCGTGAAAGAAGAACACCGTCTGGTCCGAAACACGCGCCGCCTGCTGCATGTTGTGCGTGACGATGAGAATCGTCAGCCGGTCTTTGAGCTGGTACACCAGATCTTCGATGCGGGAGGTTGATGCCGGGTCGAGCGCCGAGGTCGGCTCATCAAACAGCAGCAGTTCCGGTTCGGGTGCCAACGCCCGCGCGATACACAATCGTTGTTGCTGACCCCCCGAGAGGGCGTAGGCCCCCTCCTTCAATCGATCCTTGACCTCATCCCACAACGCGGCCGCTTTCAGCGACTCTTCCACCCGGCCCGCGATCTCGGACCGGGACGTGATCCCCTTGAGCCGCAATCCGAACGCCACATTGTCAAAAATCGACTTCGGAAACGGATTGGGTTTCTGAAAGACCATTCCCACCCGCAGCCGCATTTCCATCGGATCGATGTCCGAGCCGATGATATTCAGATTCTCCGGCAACAGGATGATCCGCCCTTCGTACCGGTTCCCCTGGTACAGGTCATGCATCCGGTTGAGGCACCGCAACAGGGTGGTTTTTCCACAGCCGGATGGGCCGATCAGCGCTGTCACCGCGTTCACGGGAATGGACAGATTGATGTTCTTCAGCGCGTGCTTGGTGCCGTAGAAGAAGTTCAAGTCCTGAATCTCGACCTTACAGGTCACAGGATCCTCGCTCACGGGTTGATTGACGTGACGACGCGCCGGCGCGCTCGGGGTCTCCCTGGGGGGAGCGGCCGGGGGCGGGGAACTGACGGACAACGTCATGACGGGATTCCTTACCACTTGATCCGTTGTCGCAACCGGTATCTCAACACGATCGCCGCCGCGTTCAACGACAGCGTCAGCGCGATCAACACGATTCCCGCCGACGCCGCCAGCGAATTGAACTCCGCCTGCGGTCGCGAGATCCAGTTGAACATTTGAATGGGCATCGCGGTGAATTCCGAATTCAGCCACTCAAAATTGACAAACGGTGGATTCGACTGAACGGGGGCCGGGGGAAGAAAAGTAATGAACGTGACCGCCCCAATCGTCATCAAAGGGGCGCTTTCCCCCAGGGCGCGCGACATGGCGATAATCGTGCCGGTCGCGATTCCCCCCATTGAATAAGGCAACAAATGATGCTGCACCACCTGCCACTTCGTCGCCCCGAGCGCGTAGGCCGCCTCGCGAATTCCCTGTGGAATCGCACGTAGCGCCTCCCGCGTCGTCACAATCACAATCGGCAACACCAGCAATCCCAACGCGATCCCGCCAACCAGCGTTGAGCGCGGCATCCCCAGTCCGTAAATCAACAGCCCCAGCGCCAGTAAACCGAAGATGATCGACGGCACCCCCGCCAGATTCGCGATATTGATCTCGATGATCGTCGTCAACCAGTTCCGCGGGGCGTACTCTTCGAGGTAAACCCCTGCCGCGACGCCCAAGGGCACTGCGAGAACGATTGTGATCAACGCCAGCAGCAACGATCCAACCAAGGGAGAGAGAATTCCCGCCTTGGCCGCATGGCGCGACGGAAACGAATTGTAGAACGTCGGATCAAACAACCGCTGGTAGCCATCCGAGATCAATCCGGAAAGCAATACCCCCAGGGTGACGACGCCGACCAGCGTGCAGGCCAGCCCCAGGATCGCGAACCAGCGATCCTGCCGTTTCCTCAACGCGATTAACGCCGCGGTGCCACTCATCAGTAGCTCTCCCGAAAGCGTTTGCGAAGGATGTATCCGCAGATGTTGAAGCCCAACGTTGACAGGAACAGCACCAGGCCGGCGGCGAAAATCGACTGATAGCCAATCGCGCCGCGAGGCACGTCTCCCATCGAGACCTGGACGATATACGCGGTGATCGTCTGGCCGGGCTGACGGGGATCCAACGTGAAATTTGCCTGCCCACCGGCGGCGATCGCCACAATCATCGTTTCACCAATCGCGCGGGAGATTCCCAGAATGTACGCGGAACCAATCCCGGAGAGTGCTGCGGGGTACACCACACGCAGCGCGGTGATCATCTTGTTCGCCCCCAGCGCGTAAGCCCCTTCCCGCAATAGCATGGGGACCGAACGCATGGCGTCTTCGCTCAGCGAACTGACGTACGGGATGATCATCAATCCCATCACGATGCCCGCGCTCAACATATTCGAACCGGGCATGTCAACAAACACTTTTCTCAGTGCCGGGCTCACGATCAAGAGCGCGAAGTAACCGTAAACCACGGTCGGAATCGCGCTCAGCAGCTCTAACGTCGGCTTGAGGAACTCACGAACCGAAAACGGCGCGTATTCACTCAAATAGATCGCGACAATCGAACCGATTGGCAATGCGACCAGCAGGGCGACAATCGTGGTCACCAGAGTGCCACACACCAGAGGCAAGATCCCAAACTCTGGCGGCTCGAAGGTCGGCGCCCACGCCGTTCCGAACAGAAAGTCGACCAGCGGAACGGTGCGGAAAAACATCGCCGACTCAGCGATGAGTACCACCACAATCCCCGCCGTCACCGCGACCGAGGCGAACGCCGCCAGGAACAGGCCGAATTCAATCAGCCGTTCTCTCCACCGCGGTCGGCCGGTTCCAAACAGCGGAGAACGCCCATTCACCCAACCGGGAAGGGGCGAGCTGGCGTCTCCGACGGAGTCCGGCATGGCACTACCCTCAGGGGTCACTGGACTTCCCGGGCGAGGATATCTTGAATCTTCACTCCGACCTCAGGTTTTCCCTTGAACGCCGATCCCACCTTCAATTCGCGGAACCGGTTCAGCACCAACTGGTATTCGTCGCCAGGCAGTGGCATGTACTTCACCTCGGTCACCAGTTTGGTGGCGTTGACGATGTAGTATTCCACGAACGCCTTGACCTCCGGGCGGTCGGCCGACTTTCGGTTCACGTACAAAAACAGCGGCCGCGACAGCGGGTTGTATTTCGCCGCCAGAACGTTTTCCAGCGTCGGTTCAACCGGACCCAAATCGTCCTTTTCCCAGTCGACCGCCAGCGCCTTCACCGCCTTCGTGTTTTCAGTGTAGTAGGCGAAGGGGATGTACCCGAGCGCACCGGCGTCCCCTTTGACCCCCTGGACCAGCGTGTTGTCGTCCTCACTGGCATTGTAGTCCTTGCGGCTCGATCGAGCTTTTCCGACGGTTGCTTCGGTGAAGTAGTCAAACGTGCCCGAGTCCGAGCCGGCTCCGAACAGCCGCAAGTCGGAATCTGGCCAGGTCGGGTCGACCTGATTCCATTTCACAACCTTCTTCTCGGCATCCGGTTCCCAGATGGTCTTCAACTGGTCAACCGTGATGGAATTCAGCTTGTTCGACGTATGCACGACGATGGTGAGTGCGTCGAAGCAGACGGGCAATTCGATGAATTCGATCCCCGCCTCTTTACAACCCGCCATTTCCGATTCGGAAATCGGACGCGACGCGTCACAGATGTCGATTTCACCTCGGACGAACCGCTTCATCCCGCCGCCCGTGCCGGCGTGAGCGATCGGCACTTGAACCTTTTTCTTGACGGCGATCTGAAAGTCCTCTCCGACCGCTTCAGAGACCGGAAACAGGCTGCTGGAGCCGTCAATCTGAATCTTCCCACTCAGTTTGGCCAATTCCGCAGGGGCTAGCAAATCGCTCTTCAATTCCGTCCCGGCCCCTGTCGATTCGGAACCGGCCCCGCTCGAACCCGTGGCTCCCGTCCCACCCGTCGGCGAATTTGAATTCCCTGAGGGACCGCATCCAACAAAAAGCAATCCCGCCAACAGCCCTGCCGCCGTGTAGCGACTTAATGCGATAGTCGACATCCATCCACCTGTCCGTGTGAGCAACTCTTCAGTGTTCGTCTGCCGAAATTTTAGGTGTGGATTATTAAGAAAATGTGAAGATCCGGCGAAGTCAGTGTGGCAGAGTCGGGGCGCGTGCGGGATTATACTCCACGCGGCTCGAAAACAGTCATTCGCAAGGAATGCGATGTTCGGTGGAATTCTGATCGTCCGGCGAGGACGTCATCACCAGTAAGCTGGCGTTCATGATCTGCTGGGGAGGCTGCTCATCACGCGCTGAGAATGTCGATTGTCAGTGGCACTCCACCACGGTGCCAGTTTCGCCGCCGGTGGTGCTTAAGATGTGGTCATAAAGTAGGTTAGCGTGGATTAAAATCCACACTACCCTCGCACTGTTAGCACCTGACTCGATTGTTCCTTTGGAACGGTCGGCTGTGTGGCCCCCATTCACGCCAGAGCGAGCAACCGGGCTTCGACACCGCTGCGAATTGCGAAGGTCTCCGCCTGGACCAACACGGTGGTTCGGCCACCCGCCACCGTCGTTCGTGACTGCGGGCTGGTGACAATAACGCGGGCCTGACCATTCCAGTCGCGCGTTACTGAGTCCATCCGAGTCCGCAGTTCACCATTCGCTTCAGGCGTCGGATTGGGCAGTGACAACCACGAGGCACACCAACCAGGCGGCGTGATCCGCCGCCACCCCAACGCGAGTCGCCCCATCGTGAGTCGGGCATTGAGATCCTGCAGGCCGCGGAGAGATTGGGAACCGTCCGCTATTTCGTACCTCATCGAGTCCAACCCCAACGGTCCCCAATACCCGGCCCGCTGGACGCAATCGGCCACTGTTCGGGTGTTTGCGATCGCGTCGTCCCATTCTCGCGGCGGATTGTTCACATCGGAAAAGCGGCTGCCACGCCAACTCCCTCCGACGACAACCTGTTCGGCCACTCCTATCAGTTGAGGTGAACCGTCGCGCGGAATTTCCCACTGAATCCCCGCTTCACGCACTGGCCGAAGCAACGGCTCCAGGACCAGCGGTCCGGAATGGAGAAGTCGTGATTCCAGGAACCGAATGTGAGCCTCAGACGGAGCCGGACCGCGACCTCGAATCGCCTCGCGGCCGGACATCCCGAAATTCGCCTTCAGGATCCAGCCCGCTTCGGGCTGTGGCAAGGCGCGAAGCGCCGGTTCGAACCCCTCCCTGAATTCAATCAGTCGGCTGCCGGAAATGGCGATTCCCAGCGCGACTTCCAGCTCAAACCGAAATCGCCGTGAGTTCACGCGTGCCACAATCGCCGGGTCTGGGCCAAGAATCCTGGCTCCAAACCGCTGGGCCATTTGAAGCGCATCATTCGTCCAACCCCACGGTACGAATTCGCGTTCTGACAGGTCAGCGATGTCGTGTGGTTGCGTGACAAACCTCGGAATCGTCACCGCCGAACTGCACAAATCGTGGAAATCCTCGGCAGCAAGGGGCACGTTGGTCAATACGCAATCCTCCGCCTCGGAAATCGCCAGCCAGGCCGGGACCAGCGCGTCGCTGTGCAGCGCAGCCCGACGGATAGCTCGATTCGGGGTCCGATGGGAATCGGCCTTTACGGTATCCCGAGCGGCAGGCGGGCAGGAGGCGGGAGGGTTGGCGGTGGCCCAGTCGTATTCGCAGTCAAAATTCCCGAATAAAACGCGGGGCATGTCCACCGGCCTGTTGGCTGAAAAACGTGGTGAATCGCCTACTACGGGCGTGGGGGCGATTCCCGGCGAAGAACAATCTCGCGGTCGGCTTCCCCCGCGGGAAAATGCTGGCCTACTCCGTCCCGCCACTGAACTTCAATTCCATCGTAACTGGCGCTCTCTCCCAAGCCAAAGTGCAATCGGAGATCGTTGCTGGCGAGGTAACTCGAAGACGGATTGACTTCCCGGGTGAATTCGCGATTTGCCGCCCGCACCGTGACACGCGCGCCGATCGCGTCGCGATTGCCCAGGGAATCGATCAATCGCAGTCGCAACCAATGTCCCCTGCGCGGAGCGTCGTTGCGCCACAGCCGCGCGGGGCCGGCACACAATGTCACCAGCAGATCGAGATCGCCGTCGTCATCAATGTCACCTGTGGACAGCGAACGGGCGATTTCATTGCGACTCCCCAGGATGCCCGCGAGCCGGGACGCGTCGCGGAATTTCGCGGACCCATCATTCAGAAAGACCTGGGAAGGCTCGGCGTAGTCGTTCCAAAATGTGTCGAGGCTCGAACCCGGCAGGGGGGCATCCCGACGAACTCTCCCATTGACCACCACGAGATCGAGATCGCCGTCAAGTTCCAGGTCGACAGCGGCGACGCCAAAGCCGGTCATCGTCAGACTCGACATGGCGATCCCCGACATCGACGTCGCGTCGCGAAACGTCCCGGCGGGAGTTCCCAGGTACAGCGTGTTGATTTCTCCGCGGATATTGGTGATGAACAGATCACACTGACCATCGGCGTTGAAATCTCCCCATGCGACTCCCATGCTCGCCTGCGGTTTTCCGAGACCGTTCGTGGCCAAGCCGCGAGCCGCTCCGTCTTCCCGAAAACTCCCGTTCGGCTGTTGCAGTGAGAGCGGGTTGGGGAATTGGTCGTAGGCGATATAGATATCGGGCCGACCATCTCCGTCAAAATCCCGACAGACCAACCCCAATCCCGGACCGATTGGCCCCGTCAGTCCGACTTCTGACGTCACGTCGGTAAAGACGTTGCCGGCCTCATTCTGCCCACCGAGATTTCGGTACAGTTTGCCCAAAGTGCCGTTAAACGCGGTGGGGCCGCAGTAATCCGGGCGCTGGCGATTGTCGTCGCAATGCGTCCCGGGGTAATAATCGAGGTAGTTGACGACGTAGAGGTCGAGCGCTCCATCACCGTCGTAGTCAAAAAAGGTCGCCGCCGTCCCCCAGCGGGGATTGGGCACATCGAACGCGTTGGCCTTCTCGGAAAAAGTCCCATCCCCGTTGTTGAGGTAGAACCTGTCGGTGCCAAAGCAGGTCTGGTACAGGTCCGGGTCACCGTCGGCGTCGACGTCGCCAATCGCCAGTCCGACTCCGTAACCCGGAACCCGGCGGAAACCTGCGAGAGCCGAGACGTCGGCGAAAGTTCCATCGTCGTTTTGGCGGTAGAGAACGATTTGTGTCGTCGCCGAATCGGCCCCCGAACCCCACAACGCGTCAATCAACACGAAATCGAGTCGGTTGTCGCCGTCGTAGTCCAGGAATCCCCCCCCGGATCCCATGATTTCAGGCATGAAATACGCTTCGTGACGTTCCGGCTCCCGGGTAAACGTCACTCCGGCCCCGGTCGTGATCTCCGTCAGCCAAGGGGAATCGCTGGCTATGTCAGGGGAATCCCCGGGTCTGGAATTCGGTCCCCGTGTTGGCACGGCCTCTTCGCCGCGCCAGTTGCAGCCGGTCGACAGGCACAACGCCAGCGCCAGCGGCAACCAGCCTCGCGACAAAAGATGCGTGGGACGAAAACAGGCCATCAGGCCCCCCGGGGTGACGTGAAAAGGGGAAGCGGCGGAATGGTGACGAGTGATGCGGCGAATGCCGTAGCGGATTGTGACAACCGCAAGCTGATTTTTGAATCGTGCCGATCTGCGTACACAAAAGTCTAAAAGAACCAGGGTAAGAACTGCAAATATGGGCATTTGAATTCCCGATTGCCTTTGTTCGCGGCATCTGCTGGAATCGGAACTCAAACCGTCGCGCGCCACATCGACCTGACGACCGGATCGACACCAGACTGCCAGTTCAAAGAATGTTCGCCGTCGCGATGGAGACGCCACCTGACCATCTGTTACGAGTCCGTCGACGAGTCGACCTGGTGGCGCAACCCCAACGGATTGGCTCCGGAACCGTGTGGGCGGTCAAAGATCCGTTGTCGCGTCGGTATTTCCACATGACCGAAGAGTCGTGGTGGATCCTCTCCCATCTCGACGGCACGATGGATGTCGAAACACTGCGGCTGGACTTCCAACGCCGCTTCCCGCCGCAGTCCTTGTCCCGGCACGAATTGGAAGCGTCACTCGCGCAATTCCACCGTCAGGGTCTGGTCGTCTCACGTGCGGGTGATCAGGATCAGGAGTTGCTGGCAGCCTCGGGCCGGGAGCGTCGGGCCGAATTGTTGCGGACGGTCCTCAATCCCCTCGCGATTCGACTCCGCGGAATCGATCCCGACCAAGCACTCCGCGCATTACAACCCGTCACGCGGTGGTTGTGGCACCCCGCGGCGCTTGCCGTGGGGAGCGTTTGGGTTTTCGTCACGCTGAATTTCGCGCTGTTGCATGCCGACACCATCGTTCGGCGTGCCGGCGAAACCGAACCCTATCTTTCGGGAGCCGGGTTGTTGCTCCTGCCAATCTCCCTGGGTGTGACCAAAGTGCTGCATGAAATGGGGCATGGACTGGTCTGCAAGCGATTCGGGGCCGAATGCCACGAATTGGGGATCCTGTTTCTGGTCTTCACACCCTGCCTGTATTGCGATGTTTCGGATGCCTGGATGCTCCCGGGAAAATGGCAACGGATCGCTGTCAGCGTCGCGGGAGTGTGGGTGGACCTGCTGCTGGCGACCATGGCGGGCTGGTTGTGGTGGTTCAGTCAGCCGGGTTTTTTTCAGGCACTGTGCGGCAGCGTCGTGGTGGTCTGTTCCTTCGCGACAATCGCGTTCAACGCCAATCCCCTGATGCGGTATGACGGATATTACGCCCTGGCAGACTTCCTGGAGATTCCGAATCTGGCGCAGCGTGCGAACGACACACTGACTCACTGGTGCCGGCTCGTTTGGGGTGACGAATCGCGGCTGGGGTTTCGATCGCGTCCGATGGAACAAGTGGGACTCGTGGCCTACGCGTGCGGCTCCTGGATGTGGCGAATCCTGCTGATTGGCTCGATCCTGTGGCTGGTGGCGACCACGCTCGCTCCCTACCACCTCGATTCTTTGACGGGAGCGCTGGCTCTGGTATTGGTGTTGGGGATGGTGGTCCCCCCCGTTCGGAAGCTGGTTCAACGGATCAATACCCCGACCCGGGTTCCCCCCGCAATTCGTCGACGACGAGTGCTCATTGTCGCGACAGCGCTCGCACTCATCACCGCGGTATTGTTCACACCGTGGCCGCATTCCGAACGCACCCTCGCGATGATCGAGTCCGCCGGTGCCGACGCGGTTTACGTCTCGATTCCCGGGACATTGCTGCGGGCATGCGCGGCTGGGACAGAGGTCTCGGCGGGCGACGAGATCGCGGTTCTGCAGAACCGGGAGTTGTCACTGGAGATCGACCGCTTAAAGTCCGAGCGCGACCGATCGCGACTCAGGCTGGAAAATCTGCGACGCCGACAGGGGGGCGATCCATTGGCCGCCGCCGAGATTCCGACGACGGAAGAGGCGTTGGCGGCGGTGGAAGCGCGACTGGAGCGCAAGCTGGAAGACGAGCGTCGACTGGTGCTGCGGGCCCCCCGGGACGGCGTGGTTCTTCCCCCGCCCGAGAAACAGACTCCGGTCGACGACGACCGGCTCGCCGGGTGGAGTGGCACGCCGCTGGAGGCGCGCAATCTGGGATGTTATCTCGAAATGGGAACGCGGGTCTGCGAAGTCGGGGATCCGCAATCACGGGAAGTGCGGCTGCTGGTCAATCAGAATCAGATTGAATTCATCGGCCGGGGGGACTCGGTCGATGTGTTGCTCGACCAATGTCCGTGGAGCCCAATGCATGGCACGATTCACGACGTGTCACAAGTGGAGCTGACCGCAATTCCCCCGGCGCTCACTCGTCACGCCGATCTGCCAGTACGCGTTGACGAACGCGGTGTCACGCGACCTGTGGGAACCGTGTACCAGGCCCGCGTGACACTTGACCCGGCTCCGTTACAAACTCTGTTAAGGCAAACCGGCCGCGCGCGAATTCAAACCCGGAGGATTTCTCTGTGGCGGCGGGGAATGCGGGCGCTGGGGGAGACCTTGGGAATCGTGCTGGAATTGAAGTCTCAGAGATGAATGTTGTTGAGTGAGCGTTCTGTCGCAGCGATCGACCGACTTACCGACTTCGCGTTCCACACCTCGAGCTGGACAAAAATCTCAGTGCGCAGTATCCGCGAGGGTTGCCATGGAAGCGGACCCGAGGGGGACCGTTCCGCCACGCACCTCGTCAGTCCAGACCTCGAAGCTTTTCAGCGTGTTGGGACCGAACGTGTTGCTGATCGCGACATCCGCCGCGTCGCGTCCCCGTCCGATCAGAATCCGGCCGGTTCGCGGAGCGTTATTGCGCACATCAAACGTATGCCACGCTCCTCCCAAGTAGACCTCAAACCAGGCGGCGAAATCCATGGGGGCGTACGGCGGCGGGAGGCCGATGTCGCTCAAATATCCGGTGCAATACCGCGCGGGGATATTCAGGCAGCGGCAGAACGCGATCGCCAGGTGCGTGAAGTCACGGCAGACTCCCCGGCGTTCGTGATACACCTGCAGCGCGGTCTTGGTCGCGCGGGCGTGTTCGTAGCCGAATGTGATGTGGCGATGCACAAAATCACAAATCGACTGGACCCTGCCCCATCCGGTCGGCGCATTGCCAAACAGGCTCCACGCGGTCTCCGAAAGGAGATCGGTCTCGCAATAGCGGCTCCCCAACAAGAACACCAGCGTCTCTTCCGGCAGTGACTGAACCGGATGCTGTTGCGCCGCGGGAACGCAGGCATCAGGCACTCCGGCATCATTCACGACGGCGTCGGTGGAGATCTGAGTCAGACCGGGGGGGGCGACGATCCGACTGCACCAGTTGCCGAACCCATCACGAAACGCGGTGATGGGGAGTGACGGACGCGTGATCAGATGGTCCGGGATGACGATGTCCGAGACCCGTGTAAAGTGGATATTCAGCATCAAGATCATTGGTGTCGACTGCGGGCAGTCGTAAACCAATTTGTAACCGACGCGAATTTGCATCAACCGCTTCTTTAGGAAGTGACTGAGCCGGCGGTTCTCGCTGCGAATTCCAATCTGTTGACGTGGGATCCGTTGACGGCGATCCAGCGACTCGGGTTCCTGAAGAAAATCAGGACCCCTGCATCATACCGGATTGGCGGAATGAATGTCGGAGTGGTTGAATGCGTCGGGAGTGGCTACGGGAATTCGACTAGATCCCGCAACCGCCGCCACAGGGGGCGGCATAGGCTCCCTGTACGCCACAACCACCGGTGGAGCAGCCACCACCTCCGTAGCCACAGGGGCTGCCACACGACTGGGGACAGCAGCAACCGTTGAGGGCGGCGGCGACCAGCAAACCGAAAGCGAGCAAAGCGAACTTCTTCATGGCGGGACTCCTACACTTCGACTGGGTCAGTTCCGCCCATTTCGACGGGTCCCCGGAGATCAATCGGGGCGAAAGGCGGGAAGGGAGCGGTGAAATACGAAATTCGACTCAAGTCAACAAGCCCGATTGGCGATATTTGCGGATTGTGCCGATTGTGCCTGTAATTCTTACAAAATCCCCCGGTTTCGCCCGCGTTGACCGTTCATTCCGCGTTGTCCAAACGACCCGCCGCCGATACGAACGCTATGAACCCGAACCCCCCCGACCCCAGCCGGCGTTTGTTTCTGCACACCCTGCTCGCCAGTGGCCTGGCGGGAATCGCGACGTCGGTACCGGCGGTCGCGCTCGCCGGTCCGCGCGATCGGGTCGCGTCGCGTGACCGCAATCGGTCAACTGGCCAGAGTCTCAATTCCTCCGCGGCATCGGTTGAAGCGGGCCCGACCGAGGAGGCTAGGGAGACGCTGCGCAGTTCCCCCATCGGGCCGGCGGCGGTCGCCGCCGAGCGGAGTCTGGAACTTCTCCGCAAAGTGCCCGGCTACATTACGACACTGATCAAACGCGAGCAGTTCAAATCGGGCGCGGCGGTCGTCCCGCATACGATGTTGATGAAGCTGCGTCGGGATCCATTCAGCGTCTACTTCAAGTTCATCGAGCCACACGCCGGCCGGGAAGTGCTGTATGTTGAAGGGCAGAACAAAGGCAAATTGATGGTTCATGAGGGATCGGGACTCGCCTCGTGGGTGGGGACCGTCTCGCTGGCACCGTCCGCCGACAAAGTGATGGAGGAGAATCGCTATCCCATCACCATGGCGGGGTTGGAAAAGGGACTCGCCCAATTGTTGGCGCGGTGGGCAAAGGAAGCGCCGCATGGCGAAGCCAACGTCCGGCAGGCCGACAAGGTGGAAGTCGCGGGGATCGCGTGTGAACTGCTTGAGGTCGTGCATCCGACGTCACGCCCGCACTTTCCGATGCACAAAGTTCAACTGCTGATCAACCCCGAGACCAAACTCCCGGTTCGGTTGGCTGGCTATGGATATCCCGCCCGGGCCGGGGCGGAACCTCCCTTGATGGAAGAATACACGTACCAGAACCTGCGAACCGATGTGGCCCTGCGGGATATTGACTTCGATGTGAACAACCGCAGCTACAAGTTCAAGTAATGCGTATGAAAGACGAAAAGAAATTGACAGGATGAAGAGGATGAAAGGGATTGAACAGGATGGAGTCGCTCGCCATTTCTGCCCTCGGGAGTCAGTGGCGGAATTCGAAAAACTCCCAAACCACACGATCGACAGTCGCCTCAGCAATCCTGTGCATCCGCTTCATCCCTTTCATCCTGTCTAAAAATACTACGGCCCGCTTGGTGGCTATATTCCGCACGGTCCGGGTTGAAACATTCTGATGGAGGCGCGCCCGCCAGGAAACCTGAGCTGGAAACCGCTTCCTGACGGGCGCGGCTCCCCGAGCATGTCTCACGATTCCCCGGTAAATTGCGTCTATGGGATTGCACCAAAAACTCTGCGAAACGGCGCACGACGGAATCGGGTAGTATCTCACACAGTTGCTCGTTCTCGAACCCGTCACAAACGCGAGAGTCAGTGGACACACAGCCACCCACACGTCGCTCCCCGGGGCCGAACGACGGTCCGGTGACTGACTACGGAGTCGCCGGGCTGGAATTGCCGGCCCCAGTGCCTCCGCCCACCGAAATCACGGAATTCGCCGACGGGCCGGAAGTGATGACGCCGAGAGGTGGACGCTCCACCGTTTCCAGTTTGGAACTGGTGGAGTTTCTACAATCTCCCGAAACGGGCGAACCGTCGGACTATCTGTCCGAACACGATTTTGAAATCGTCGAGCCGGAAATACCGAAGCGCTGGCTGATCACCCGGATGATCCTGTCGGTTTTCCGCGGGATCGGCTGGCTGTTCACGACGCTGTTTGGAATCGCCAGTCTGATCGTGCTGCTGGCGGTTGTGGCGGCGATTCCGATCGTCAATTTTCTGGCGCTGGGGTATTTGCTGGAAGTCGAAGGGCGGGTCGCCCGCAGTGGTCGGCTGCGTGACGCCTTTCCGCTCCTGGCGCTCGCGCCGCGGCTGGGGTCGATCGCGCTGGGGCTTTGGCTCTGCACGATCCCGTTGCGAATGTACTCGCATTTCGTGAATGACTCCCATTTGATCGACCCCGGTTCACCGTCGGACGCGGGCCTACAGATGTCGCTGATCGTCGTGAGCGTTCTGGCGGCAACACATATGTCGCTCGCGGTCGCCCGTGGCGGAACTTTGGGTTGCTTCGTTCGGCCGCTCAAGAACGTTCTGTGGATCGCCAAGCGGTTGCGCGACGGGGACTATTGGGAGACCGCCGAGCGCGAGGTGGCGAATTTTGTCACCGGCCTGCGACTGAGGCATCACTTTCTGCTGGGAGTGAAGGGATTTGCCGGGGCTTTGGCGTGGCTTTTCATTCCGACCGCGCTCTTTGCCGCCGCCAGTAAGACCGAGGGACCGCCGATTCTGGTCACACTCTTCGGCGGATTCTTGTTGGTGCCGGTGTTGTTGTGGGTACCGTTCCTTCAGGCCCATCTGGCGGCGGAAAACCGGCTGGGGGCGATGTTTGAATTGAAAACGGTGCGGGAGCTGTACAAGCACGCGCCGTTCTCATGGCTGGTGACCCTATTGATCACGCTGCTCTTGGCACTGCCGATGTACCTGTTCAAGGCGGCCATGCCCCCTCGCGACGCGCTGTGGCTGGTAACGATTGTATTCGTCGTCTCCATCTATCCGGCGAAGGTGCTGACCGGCTGGGCCTATTACAGGGCGGCCCACCGCGAGAAGCGAACGCACTGGCTCTGGCGGTGGATCTGTTGGCTGCCGTCGGTTCCGTTGACGGTGTTTTACGTTTTCCTGCTGTACTTCACGCAGTTCATCGGGAAGTACGGCAAGTTGACACTGTTTGAACACCATTCGTTCCTATTGCCTTCGCCATACAGTTTTTTCAATTGATTGCTATCGCTTGCGGAAAGATCCATCTGGCTTTGAAGGAACGAAACGGGGCACAATGCCGTTGGTTAAAAAAAAACCGCTGGAGGGTGAGTTCCAGCGGGGGACCCGGGGGAAATTGCCGGGCACCGCTGGGAGGCGGTGCCCAAGTCCGATGCCCAGAACACAGTGGCTCGGGATCAACGCCCCGTAGGCTTAGATGCCCGGGATGTCGAGTTTCTCTTCGGTCGCGATCTTGCGGAGCTTGATCAACGCCCGGGTCTCGAGCTGGCGGATCCGTTCTTTGGTCACGCCAAACCGTCCGCCGAGCTGTTCGAGCGTCTGCGGTTCGGTGTTTTGTTCGAGTCCGAACCGCGAGACGATAATGCTCCGCTCCCGTTCGTCGAGCCGGCTGAGAATTTGCATCAGCGCCTGGTGTTGCTGCGTATTGACACGCTCTTGTTCAAATTGATCCGAGCGACGATCGGTCGACGCGAGGAACAACTCGTCGCTTCCGGTGCGGTAGCGATCCTGATACGTATTCTCGGCGGGGATCGAGCGGGCGTAGTTCTTCATGATCGCCCAACTCGCGTAGGTCGAGAATTTGAATCCCTTCCCGTAGTCGAACTTCTCAATGGCGCGGATCAGTGAGAGGTTTCCGTCGCTGACCATCTCGAAGAAGTTGCCGGTCGGTTTGACGTGCTTTTTCGCAATCGAGACCACCAAACGGAGGTTACTGCGGATCAGCAAGTTTTTGATCTCGGTCGCTTCATCCAGGTACGCTTCGATCTGATCCATCAGCGCGGCTTTGGCGCGTGAGACGTCGAGTCGGTCGCGGAGACGGGCGGCGGAAAACTTCAGAAAGTTGAACTTCCGGAAATAGTACACTTCCTGTTCTTTGGTGAGCAGTGGAATTCGATACAGACCCGCCAGATACGGAGGGAGTCCGGGTGGCGCCTTGGGGGTCGTGGGCTTCTCGGGCGTGGGGGCCGGCGTGTGGAGAATCAACTCGTCGGCATCCGGCGCTTCGAACTCGGGGTGGAAGATGCAGTCAATGGGCTGATCCACCAGCCGCTGCGCCCGCACTTCGGAAACAATGCGGTAGATGCTGGTTCGAGTCCGGCCGTATTTTTCTGAGAGGCGTTGCACGTTGATCCCTTTCCGAAACCCGCGGTAGATTTCGTTCTTGACGTCATCCGTCAGTTGCATTTGCGCTTCCGGGAACACCGGGGAATCCGGATGCTCCTGGTCATATTGTTTGAGTGTCGACCGGATTGTCTCGGCGGCGCGGCCCATACGACGGGCCAGCCGACGGCTGATTTCGGTCGGGCAGCCGCCGGCCTGAGCCAAGCGACGAGCCTTGGTGATGATTTCGTCGCGATCCGTATCGCTCATGCGGGTGAATCCACCGTTCTTTTCGAACCCCGGCCCCTGGCGGGCGATAAATCGCTCGACGGAAGACCGCAGGAATCCCACACGCTTTCGGTTCCCGAACACAAATCGCCGACTGACCAAACCTCGATTCCGCCAACGGTCGACCGTTTTGGTCGAAACATTGAACTGACGACTCAAGTCTTCGACGGTCAGCACCTCTTCAGTGCAGCTTTCCGCCGGTATGTCGGCGCTGTCGGAAAGATCCTCAATGAAGATCCGCAAATCATGTGCCGCCTCCTCCCCGGTCAGAATGAGATCGGGATACATTTCAGGGCGGAACAATGTGATCTGCTGGCAAAGTTCCTGGTAGTGGTACGTACCACCCACGTTCAATTCATTCACCAGACGTTCGGCGCGATCGATCTGATCGAGTCGCACATCCCGGGGTACAAACCGAACCTGTTGATCCTTCAGTTGTCGAATCGCAGGATTGTGATAGTGAGCCATGGTGCCAACGACCTCCCTTCGAAGCCGCTCTCTTCCTCGGCAGCTTGCCAAGAATGAGGAGCAAAATGTGTGCCGAATCCAACAAGAATCCGGATCCCAAACCGAGGTCACGATTCTCCGACCCCCTTTCCTCTCCCGCTGGAGAGGTGGCCAAAAACGCGGAAACAATCGCAACCTGCTGACATGTAGCGACTTGCGAGCCGTTGATCGGGAGGCTTTCGGATTCCCGCACGATGCGACACACAGTCACTAGGTAATACGTTAACGAGTCATTAGTGGATCAGTGAATTATTAGTTGGCGAATTGATTTTGTCAAAATTCTTGTCAAGGCGACGAGAAATGGCATCGACTCGACCGCGACATCTCAATAAGCCACTGGGCGGAAATCCCCACCGGATCTTCCGCGTCGGACGTGGTCATCCTTCAAAAAGTTCCCCGAATCGACCGGGAATTTCCCGAATTCCAGCACATCCCCTCTTCCCGACGAGTCAGAATGTCTTTATTCTTTAGGACACAGCGACTCCACTGGGCGTTCAGACAAACCTCGCTTTGATCTCGATCTTCTGCCTATGCCCCGCACACCTCAGGACATCACCGACGCAGAACTGTCCGTTCTGCAACTTCTTTGGGAGCGTGGCCGTGAAACGATCCGCCGCCTCACCGACACGCTGTACCCAAATGGGACAGGGGTGCATTACGCTACAGTGCAAAAACTCCTCGAACGGCTCGAACTCAAAACCTACGTTCTCCGCGACCGTTCGGTCTGGCCGCACGTCTTCGAAGCTCTGGTGGGGCGCGACGACCTCATCACCCGGCGACTGCAAATGACCGCCGACAAGCTCTGCGAAGGATCGCTCGCGCCGTTGTTGACCAGTCTGGTCCGGTCGACCCCTCTCACCGCGAATGAAGTTCAATCGCTGCGAGAGTTGCTCGACTCCTTGGACCAGGGTTCCTCGCAACCCCGGTAACCGCAGACCCGCTCGTGTCGGCATGTGGCAAATTTTAATCGATCACTCCCTGGTTGCGACCTTCCTGGCCTTACTGGTGTGGGGGATGGCTCGCTCCATCCGACGCCCCGCAGTCGTACATGCCCTCTGGCTGATCGTACTGCTCAAACTGGTGACACCACCACTCCTGCAAATCCCTCTCCGGAATTCTCAGGACTTCGAATCCACCGCGGATTCCCGTACCCATCAATACGCGGGACCGCTCGCGATCTCCACGTCACAAATTCGTACAGTCGAAGAGCAGCCAAATGCGACAGGTGCCGCAAAACGCATCGGTGCCGTCGATTCGTCACCATTCGCACCATTGAGCTGGACGGGCTCACTTGGTCTGTTCTGGGCCGCCGGCAGTTTGATCTGGTTCCTGCGCCGTTCACGCGACAGCGTCCGTTTCTCTGAACGAGTCGCCGACGCCTGGCCCGCCGACACCGCGTTTCAGTCCCATGTGGACGAACTTGCCCGCCGACTCGGCCTGTCGGCCGCCCCGCAGGTTGTCGTGGTCCCTGCGGTCATTTCGCCGATGCTATGGGGACTCGGAAGTCGCACTCGGCTGTTGTTCCCGTCCCGATTGTTCGACTCGCTCGATCCCGCCTCGCTCGACACCCTGCTGGTCCACGAACTGGCACACTACCGACGGGGGGACCATTTCGTCCGCCTGCTCGAATTTCTGGTCTCTGGTCTCTTATGGTGGCATCCCCTGGTCTGGTGGGTTCGCCGCGAACTGGAGACCCATGAAGAGAAAGCGTGCGACGCGTGGGTGGTCACGCGCTTGCCGGGTTCACGTCGGCGGTATGCCGAGGCGCTGTTGGCGACGCTCGACTTTCTCTCGCTGGCACCGGCACCACTCCCGCCAGTCGCCACAGGGATCGGGGATGTGCCGCTGTTGCGCGAACGCCTGACAGAAATTATGCGTGGCCCCCCCGAGCCGCGCATTCCCTCGGGAGAAAAGGCCGGTCTGATTTTCACCGGACTCATGGCGCTGTTCTTCTCACCCGACTGGCATCGTCCCGATTCCGCTGCTGGAAACGCCTCACAGAACTCAGTGGCGGCACAGACTCCGGGGGATGAGCCAACGGATGCCGTGGGCGAGTACGCGGCGGCGACTGGTTCGCCATCGGCCCTGGAACCCGCCCCACTGGGGGCAGTGAATCGGTCGTCGCTCTCCTGGAAAACGTCGATTCCCCCCTGGAACGAAGTGCGCGCGATCGTGCCGCTGCAGGATCCGCGGTTCGCGCGACCGAGCGGCGGACTGTTTGGCGAAATGTGCGTTTCGCAATGGAGCGTGGATCGCAACGAGCCCCAGTCGGCGTTCGCCTACTCTCCCGACGGCGACCACGTCGCCACAGTCAACGAGAGCCATCACGTCCAATATTGGGATCTCACGCAGCGCAAGGTCGTGCGCGAGTTCAAAGGGCACAAGGATCTCGTGCAGTCGTTCGCGTTCTCTCCCGGGGGAACATTGCTGGCGACCGGCAGCCGGGATGGTGAGGTCTTCCTCTGGAATCTGCACAGCCGCCTCCAGCCCGGACGACTCGTCACTCAATCTCTGCCTGTGAATGCGATCGCCATTTCTCCGGAAGGAGATTTGTTGGGGGCCGCGTTGGGGACCGAGGATGGGTCCGCTGGCAAGTTGGTTGTGTTCGACGTCTTTTCGGGGAAGCAGCGTTTGGAAATGGTGACTCCGCAAAGTCTGGCGGCGGTTCGTTTCTTGGATGACGGCCATATCCTGTCGGCGGTCCCAGGGATCCTCGTTCAGGTGGACTCGCTTTCGGACCTGCAGGCGAGCCGGCCGCAATCGGTCAATGACGCGCTCACCGTGGAACAGTCGGTCTTGCCACCGCAAACCCCGATGCCCGTTCCGACGCACGCCGGCTGACAGCACTCGCGACCTTCCCGCTGTGACAATGCACCCTCGACCGGCGGGTTCGCCCGCTTCGTCCCCCGATTCGATCGCCAACGTATGATTTCCCCCGAACACGAGTCTCCACAGAGCGCGTCACCAGCGAACGCGTCGCCGGAGAGCGTCGGCACTCCGACCTCCGTCGCCGACGATCCCTCCCCCAGGCTGCCGCCGCGGTATCGTGGCGCATCCGGGGCGGCGTTCTACGCCGCGCTGTTGCTAGCCGTCGGTCTGGTAGCGGCTTTGTTCGCTGGCTTCGCTGTGGGGGCGCTGACCGGCTCGAACGAGCTGCGGGGCGTTGTGTTCCTGCGTGTGCTGCTGTTTTGTGGTTCGATCGCGATCTCCGCCGGCATCGCGCGATTTATCGCCGGTGGGGAAACCGAGCGATTATTCGCGGTCAAGCCGGTCCGCGGCGACTACGGAGGAATTGTCGGATTATTTTCCGGCTTGTTGATCGCGGGAACACAGGCGACTTTCCCGGCGACCTTTGGCTCAACAGCGAATTCTACCGCACCCGCGATCGCGATTGGCGATCGCCCGGAGATCACGGGGCCTCTGTTATCGGGGGGGAAATGGAATCTCGCGGACCATGCGGGCAAAGTCGTTCTTGTGGACTTCTGGGCCACCTGGTGCCACCCCTGCGTCGAAGAACTTCCGTTCGTCAAGAAGGTGTACGATCGCTACCACGATCAGGGTTTGGAAGTTGTCGCGGTCAGCCTCGACGGCTCGCAAAGTGCGCTCGAACGGTTTCTGGAACAGCACCCGGAGCCTTGGCCACAGATCTTTTTTGATCCGACGGAAGGGAATCCGCTGACGGAGCGGTATCACGTGGAGTCGATTCCGTTGCTGGTCGTCATTGGTCGCGATGGCCAGGTCGTCGCGGCCGACGTGCGCGGTTCTCAAATCGACCGGGCCGTCGTCGCGGCACTCGCGGGAGAGTCCTTCAGCCCAAACCCAATGGGAGGGGGCATTTTGTTCCGCATGCTCGTCGGCGTGAGCGCGGCGGTGCTGGTCGCCCCCTGGTATCTACTCACCCCCGCGATTGTCGTGTGCAGCGCAATTGGGGCCGCACTTGAAGCGTGGCTCCGTGGTCCTGGGGTGATGAATCATCTCAATCGTCCTACCGACTGAATCGACAGTTTCAGTGGCCCCACTTCTCGTTCTGGCAGCAGTGCCGCGCCAGAAACGCCAACCGCTGCAGCGTGGGTCGTTCCATCCACTGTAGCCGTCGCTCGAGATCGGGGTACATTCTCTGCGGCAACTCCGCCGCGAGAATCAACCGCGAAAGCTCCTCCTCCGTCATCGCCTTAATCGCCGCGGCACTCAAGTCGGCGATCGACGATTTGTCGTGCGCGGCCGGTCCCTCCCCCCACTCCTTCACAAGTCGCATCGCGACCGGCGGGGATTGGCAGACAACGGAAACGCCGACAGAACTTGGGAGGATCATGATAAAACCTTGACAGAACAGGAACGGTTCTTCACCGGTGCGACAGCACGGCCGGTCTGCCGGCGAATTCCCCCTGATGTACGGATTCCTCCGTTTGGCATTGCGCCAGACCGCAACCATTGGCCTGTCTCTGCTGAATGGCGGCAGCCGCGTCGCGCAGCAACGCGCTGAGACGAAACGGCTTCTGCAGACTGCCCGCGATCGGGGGAATTGCGCACCAGTCGGGTCGCACGTCACCACGCCGGTTTGTGATCAGAATGACCGGAACCTCTACCAAGTCGGGGTCATCGCGCATCACGGCCAGCACGCCATCGCTTCCCCCCCACAGCAGATCTCGCTCGATCACCAGCACCTCGGGGACGAAGTCCCGCAGAACCGACCGGCACCCCAGTCCATCCGCGGCGACTTCGATCTCGTGGCCGCCGTCACGCAGAAACGACTGCAGCATCCCCAGAAACGGAATGTCGCCATCCGCAATCAAAACGCGCATCACGAACTCCCTGTGTTTAACAGCCAGCCGACAATGTGACTTCCACCACGGGAACACGCGGCCCGGTCGCGTCCGCGCGGAACTCCGAATCCTGGATTCCCACACGTTGTGTCCACGTCGTCTAAACAGTCCGGGGTGCTAGTTATTGTGCGACCCCCGCGATCGCGAAGAAATCGAACAAGTCACCATTTTGTCCCTGGTGGAATCCACCATGTCCTGCCACCGGCCGGTCTGGTAGACTCAGTTTTTGACCCCCCATCACAGTCAAACCGCGGTCCGAAATTCGGTATTGCGCCCGACGACTCATGCCGAAGAAGACCAAGCCGCTCCACGACCGCAAAGTCGCGGGCAACGCCACCGCCGATCAGCGCGGCGGATCCCGTGGCGAGCCAAATTCGACCGCCCGACAGCAATCGGAGGTCGGATCGGAATCGTCGTCGGCGGGACGAAAACGATCGGGAACTGCAAAACCCCGTCCGGAATCCAGTCGGTCTCCGCCGTCCGCCAATTTCCCCGTCGTGGGAATCGGGGCGAGTGCGGGAGGCCTCGAATCGCTGCAAGCGCTGTTCGGCGTGATGCCCGTCGACACCGGCATGGCATTTGTCGTCATGACCCACCAGCATCCGGGGCATAACAGCCTGCTGCCAGAGTTGCTGGGCCGGTCGACGAACATTCCTGTCGTCGAGGCGACCGATGGAATTCAATTGGTGCCGAACCAGGTTTTCGTCTCGACCCCGGGCGCGCAATTGGCCGTCCTCAACGGGGTGCTGCACCGGATGGAATCGTCAACGAGTGAATCTCCCAAGCTGCCGATCGACTATTTCTTTCAATCTCTGGCCGCCGACACTCGCGAACGGGCGATCGGCATCATCCTGTCGGGAACGGGCGGCGATGGCTCCGCCGGATTGCGGGCCATCAACGAGGAAGCGGGCATGGTGATGGTGGAAGAGCCGCGATCGGCAAAATACGCCGGCATGCCCGCGGCCGCCATCGCCACCGGATTGGCCGATTACGTACTCGCCCCCGAATTGATGCCGCAAAAACTGCTGGCGTACATCCGTGGACCGTTTATCCACTCGGCCCCCTTCATGGAAGAGCGACCGGTTCCCAATGAGCCTTTGCAGAAGATTCTGATTCTGCTGCGCAACCGGACCGGCCACGATTTCTCGGCGTACAAGATCAATACGTTGCGTCGCCGCATTGAGCGGCGGATGAATGTTCATCAGATCCTGGAACACAGTGCCTACGTCCGCTATTTGCAGGTAAACCCCCACGAAATCGACGTCCTATTCAAGGAACTGCTCATCAGCGTCACCAGCTTCTTTCGCGACCCTGAAGCGTGGGAATCGCTCGCGGAAGAGTCACTACCGCTGTTGTTGAAGTCCCGTCCGGAAGGTCTTCCGTTTCGCGCCTGGGTACCTGGTTGCGCGACGGGGGAAGAAGCCTTCACGGTGGCGATCTGTCTGCGAGAAGCGCTCGAACGATTGGGTCGCTCGATGGAGATCCAGATCTTTGGCACCGATCTGGACTCACAAGCGATCGAAGCGGCCCGCGTCGGACAGTACCCCGAGGGGATTTCGGGAGACGTCACCTCGGCCCGACTCGAGCGATTTTTCACCCCTCAGAACGGTGGCTACCGCATCCACAAAAACCTGCGGGAACTGGTGGTATTCGCCCCCCAGAACGTCATCAAAGATCCCCCCTTCACCAAACTCGACTTTCTGTCGTGTCGCAATGTGCTGATCTATCTCAACAGCGACTTGCAGAAGCGGCTGCTCCCGGTCTTTCATTACGCTCTGAAACCCGGCGGACTGTTGCTCTTGGGGCCGTCGGAGACCATCGGTCGGTTCAACGATCTGTTTGAAACTGTCGATAAACGCTGGAAGATTTATCGCCGCAAGGAATCAGCCGCTTCCAATCGCCGACTGGCGCTCCTTGCTGTCGGTTCGCATCTCGCGCCCACGGTCGAGCCGACTGCTGGTGATCTCCCCGCGTCGCCGGCCGAGACGCACATCGCTCGGCTGGTCGAGAAACTGCTGCTGAGTTCGTTCGCCCCGGCGAGCGTCGTGGTCAATGACCGGGGAGACGTGGTTTACATTCACGGTCGCACCGGGGCGTATCTGGAGCCGGCGGAGGGGCAACCGCGTCACAACCTGCTCGAAATGGCGCGGGAGGGACTGCAACCCGACCTGGCGGCGGCGCTGCGGCAGGCGCAAACGACCACGCGGGTGGTGGTTCGCGAACAGATCCGCGTCAAGACGAACGGCGGCTACAGTCTGGTGAACGTGACGGCGACAAAGATCCACGAGCCCGAACCGATTCGAGGATTCCTATTGGTGACGTTTTCACCTTCCCACGTGCCGGCCGTCGTCGCGCCGGCCGCGCGCCGCCCCCGACGGAACCGCTCTGGACAAAGCCGACCGGTCGCCGATGAGTCGGGACGCGTCACGGAACTGGAAGTCGAACTGCAGCATTCGCGGGCGACACTGAGTACGACGGTAGAAGAGCTGGAAACCGCGAATGAAGATCTCAAGTCGGCCAACGAGGAACTGCAATCGACGAACGAAGAGGTGCAAAGCACCATTGAAGAACTCGAAACCTCGAAAGAGGAACTGCAATCGCTGAACCAAGAATTGACAACGGTCAATACCGAACTGCAGGCGAAGGTCAACGACCTGTCACGGGCGAACGACGACATGCAGAATCTGTTGAACAGCACCGATACCGCCACGGTCTTTCTCGACCTGGAACTCAATATTAAACGATTCACCGGCCAGGCCCGCAACCTGATCATGCTGCGGCAGTTTGACCTGGGACGCCCGTTGAGCGAACTCTCGTCCAAGTTCGACGACTCCGATCTGTTGCGGGTCTGTCATCAGGTGCTGCGGACCCTGGAGCCATTGGAAGAAGAGGTCCATACCCGCGACGGCGTCTGTTACCTGATGCGGATCCTGCCGTATCGGACCGCGAACAACGTCGTCAGCGGCCTGGTCCTGACGTTTGTCGACATCAATCGGCTGAAGGACGCGCAGACGAATCTGCGCAGACTCTCTCAGGTGTTCCTGTCGGCGGCCGATCCCCTTCTGATCGTCGGCCTGGATGGACGGATTGACAAAGGGAACGACGAGGCGTTTAAGGTAACTGCTCAATAACCCCTCGGAAACTGGTATTTACTCAAAGTCGGTTTTTCGGGGAATGTATGGCGCATGAGCCAGTCAGACCCCCAGCCAATCCAACCGATCGTCATCGCGGGAATCGAGATCCCGGCGGCGGAGCAGACGC
>CAMATH010000096.1 GCA_945860955.1 Planctomicrobium piriforme | reverse complement strand
CTCCGCCGCCGGGATCTCGATTCCCGCGATGACGATCGGTTGGATTGGCTGGGGGTCTGACTGGCTCATGCGCCATACATTCCCCGAAAAACCGACTTTGAGTAAATACCAGTTTCCGAGGGGTTATTGAGCAGTTACCGGATAAGTTGGCGGCAACTTGGTCATCGGGAAGAAAGGCGGGGTCCAACGCGGTTGAGAAACTGCCGCCAGCGGCACCGTATACGAAATCGGCAACAGTGTCGCCATTGTCGTCGTCGAAGAAGTTTACTGCGATGAAGTCAAACTCTGAGTCGCCATTGACGTCCAGAGAGAGCGTATTGGTTGCATCTGATGTCCCGTCCACTGGAATCGGACCGTAGCTCTGATTGAGGGGACCGCTGTAGTGGATGCCGGCGTCGGCCTGGTTGGCCCCCAGCACGGCCGCTCCGCAGGCCAGCGCGTAGCCCGCCAAGCGGCGTTCGAATGGGGTCTTGTTCTCGTGGTTGTCGCTCATCGAAGATCTCCTGCAAAGTTGCACATCAGCGGTGCAGTCATCCAACACAGCCCACAGCGGAACATCCGCCGCAGGTTGGTTGACCCGCTTGGGCCAACCCTCAAGCCCCGGCGGCAACAAACCACCGGGTCCACTTCGGTTGCCCAAGTCCGCAATTCACGGGAATCGAATCGGGGACAATCAGCACTCCGAATTCACACGCCACGCGATTCCCAACAACCAGGCCCTTCCTTTCGAAGACCGGATCCACCGGGAAACACGAGTTTGCCCAAGGCAACACGTGCGCAGCGGCGGATGGTAATGCAGCCGATTCCCCGTGGTCAACTTTACAGATATGAAATATTTATTACGTTTGGTTTACTCGATTTGGATCTCTGGATCCGCTTGTCGGTTGCTGGTCGTAATTGTATTCCCTTAAGGACGGGTGTTGGATCTGTTTGGACTCTGTTGTTCGTCGAGTCATTCACCGCGCGGCCCCCAATCGACAACCGCCAGAAAAACGACGTGAACGGGGCGCGCTCGACGCGACGGGAGGGCGAGGCTCCTGCCGAGCCGCCAGTGTGCGATCGCCCACCAGAAACCGTTGTCTGGGCAGCGCTCGACATCCGATCAAACCGTGTTGTCGGATGGAAACCGATATCGTGGCCACCCCCAAACCCGTGTTTGGATCACCGCGAATCCGGCGGCGGCCGCCGAGGGAACGCGGGTCGAGCGCTGCCCGGAGAATGGTTTTCGGTGTGTGGAAACGCAGCGGCGGCTCGGCAGGAGCCTCGCCCTCCCGTCGGGCGGATTGCGCTCCGTCCGCGCATTGTGTCGTGGCACGCACATTGGTTTCGCCGGCTCGGAACTGACGCCCCACCCGCGCGATATCCCCCACGCGCGTCAAGCGGTGCCGTCCAGGTGCGCCGCAACGCCACCGCTGTGCCTCCGCAAGACAAAAACCGTATTCCGGGGCGCAGTCGACACCACGGGAGGGCGAGGCTCCTGCAGAGCCGCCGGTGTGCGATCGCCCGCCGAAAACCGTTGTCTGGGCTGCGCTCGACATCCGATCAAGCCGTGTTGTCGGATGGAAACCGATGGCGTGGCGCCCCCCAAACCCGCGTTTGGGCCGAAGCGAATCCAGCGGCGGCTTCCGACGCAACGCGGGTCGAGCGCTGCCCGGAGAACGGTATTCGGTAAGCGGAAGTGCAGCGGCAGCTCGGCAGGAGCCTCGACGACCCGGGGAAAAACAAAACGGGGGACAGAACCCAAACTGGTTCCGCCCCCCGTTGCATCATTTCCCGCCTGTGGACAATCGCCAGGCTTGGCGGCGAAAACTAGGCGGATTTCGCGACGCGGCGTTTGCGGGCGGCGTTCAGGGCGAAGACGCCGGCGGCACCACAGGCCAGCAGGGCCAGCGACGAGGGCTCGGGAATGGCTCCAGTCACGATTGCGGTGAGAGGCACATCTTCGTACGCGTAGCCCTTCAGAATCACTTCGTAGCCGCTGCCGATTTCGAGTTCGACCCAGCCGAAGTTGATGTCCGCGCCGCCATTGGTAAAGAACGAGACCCCAACATAGCCGCTCGCCCCGGCATTCCAGGGAGCTGCCGCGCCAATGGACGGAGTCGGAACGGAGTCGATGCTCAGCTTTTGAGTCGTTTTGCCAAAGTCAGACGCCCCACTGATCAGGGTCCCGGCAGACAAGTTCGCGGCGAAACCGTCTCCCAGGACGTTGTCAAAAACGATCCCAGCGCTGGCGCCGACGAGTCCACGCACGATGTCGGCATCACCGTCGAAAGGATCCTCATTGTCATCGAAGCCGTTTACGGCGATGAAGTCCAAGTTCGAGTCGCCATTGAAGTCTACTTCAACAGTGTTGGTAGGATCTGATGTCCCCGCTACCGGAATCGGACCATAGCTCTGATTGAGGGGACCGCTGTAGTGGACGCCGGCGTCGGCCTGGTTGGCCCCCAGCACGGCCGCTCCGCAGGCCAGCGCGTAGCCCGCCAGCCGGCGTTCGAACGGGGTCTTGTTCTCGTGGTTGTCGCTCATCGAAGATCTCCTGCATAATTGCACAACAGCGGTGCAGTCATCCATTACAGCCGACAGCGGAACATCCGCCGCAGGTTTGTCGACCCGCCCGGGCCAACCCTCAAGCCCCGACGGCACTATACCACCGGGTCCACATCGGTTGCCCAATTCCGCAATTCACGGGAATCGAATCGGGGACAATCCGCACTCCGAATCCACACGCCACACGCCACACGATTCCCGACAATCCGGCCCTTCCTTTCGAAGACCGGATCCACCGGAAAACACGAGTTTGCCCAAGGCAACACATGCGCGACGGCTGATGGTAATGCAGCGGATTCCCCGTGGTCAACTTTCCGAATGTAAATAATCCCAATATATTTTGGTTTACCCGTTTCTAGTCTCCGGACATCCAGATCTCTGGATCCCACTGTCTGATTTCGGCCGTTATGGCATTCCCAGTAGACGGGTGTCAGAACGGATTCGATTCTGTTTTTCATCGAGTCATTCACCGCGCGACCCCCAATGAACAACCGCCGGACAAACAACGTGGAAGGGGCGCGCTCGACGCGATGGGAGGGCGAGGCTCCTGCCGAGCCGCCAGTGTGCGATCACCCACCAGAAACCGTTGTCTGGGCTGCGCTCGACATCCGATCAAACCGTATTGTCCGATTCCAATCAACGTCGACGGCGGCCCAAGCCCGCGTTTGGGCCGAAGCGAATCCAGCGGCGGCTTCCGACGCAACGCGGGTCGAGCGCTGCCCGGAGAACGGTTTTCGTTGTGCTGAAGCGCAGCGGCGGCTCGGCAGGAGCCTCGCCCTCCCGTCGGACGGAAGGCGCTCCGTCCTCGCATTGTGTCGTGGCACGCACATTTGTTTCGCCAGCTCGGAACTGACGACCCACCCGCGCGATATCCCCCACGGATCCAGCGGCGCCGTCCCGGCGCGCCACAACGCCCCCGCTGTGCCTCCGCCGTTCCAATCCCCCACTGTGGGCAGCCCCAGGACTCACAACCATGTTCGCTCGACCATTTCATCTTGACCGATTTTCCAATTACTGCCATATAGCGGGTCTTCACATCTCCCCCTGATCCTGCCCCTTGGTTCATCTCCACTTTCTCGTCCCTTCCGTATTCCCCCACGGAGTCTCCTTGCCGTGAAGAAGTTGCTTCTGTTGGCCGTCGTCGGCACCTCGTCCCTTGCCCTGGGGATTCTTCCCGCTGAGCGTGCCTCGGCGCAAACCAAAGAGAAAACGGAGGCCCGACCGGCTCCCCCCCAGAAGATCGCCATCATCGATCTGGAGAGAGTCTTCGGAGAGTCACACCAGTTCCAGCAGATGATCGAAGAGCTGAAGGAATTGAAGTTGACGAAGGACCAGAAGTTTCAGCAGATGCAACAACAGAAAATCTCGCTCGCGCAAGATGTGCGTGAGCAGCAACTGGAAATCGACAGTGAAGAGTACCTGTCGAAGCAAGAAGAGGCGATTCGCCTCGAGTCGACCGCCAAGGTTTTCGTCGCCGTTTCGAAGCAGCAAATCGGCCGTCGCCAGCTCGAAATCCAGGCCGAGATGTACAGTATCGTCCGCAAGGCACTGGACAAGTTCGCCGAGACCAATGGTTATTCGTTTGTCTTGAACGCCCGGGAATTGCCGGAAGGGAGCGATAATCCCAACGACCTCCAAGGCGTCATGTTGCAGTCGGTGACTTGGCATCGGAACCGCGAAGACATCACCGACGCGATGATTCAGTACCTGAATCAGAAGTACGACGCCTCGGCGGATGTTCGACCGGCCGGTGGATCGAACGCCGGCAAACCCAAAGCGACGACGGCGGACGGAACCAAACCGGCCGCGAAACCCACGACCGGAACCAAATCGGCCCCTTCGGTCCCAGCGAACACGCCACCAAAACGCACCACCGAAGCGGCCCCCCGCAAAGCGACAAAATAGCGCGGCAGCCACTTCCCGTGTCTCGCTGGTTCCAAGCCAGCCACGCGTTTTCGATCACGACTGCGCTCACAAATTCTTCACACTCACCCCGTCATCAGGTCACGCCTGGTGCCGGGGTGTTTGCGTTTTATCCCTGCGGCCCGACAAAACAGACATTCCCTGGAGAATTTCAAGAATCTGTTCCGATTCCTGTCCCCTTTCGTCGGTTGCGACACCAATAGCTGTTGAACGCGAACAGTTTCGTTCGCGTCGCCGACTCAGCCCTCACTGGCTGCCCGGCAAGTCTCAGCCGGCCCGGTTCCCGAGCGGATCCCGGCCAATTCCCAGGGAGTCATCATGAATTCTCGATCGTTTCGCAACTGGATTTCAAATCGCGGCCGCGGGTTGGTGGTGTCGGCCACTTTGGGGGTTTTGGCGGGAACCGCTCCGGCAACTGTGTCTGCCCAACCTCCTCGGACCACTCAGGCGATCGACGCGGCGAAAGTGGCTCGAAAGATTCTTACGGTCGACGCGACGGCCGTTCCCAAATTTTCAACTGTCGCTCTGGAAACCTTGGTGGGAGGCATTGCCCTATATCCTGATCCACTGATCGAACAGATTCTGGACGCCGCCCAAAACCCGGGGGCGATCGAACTGGCGGCTGACCCCCGGCGGGCCGCGACCGCCGACCTTCCCGAGAGTGTGGTCGCGCTGCAACGCTATCCCGAGGTTCTGAAACGGCTCGCGACGCATCTTCCCAATACCACATTGCTGGGAATCGCCGCCAAACACCAGCTCGAAGACGTTTGGACAGCCATCGAATCGGTGCGGGGGAAGGTGGATGCAGCCATGGCGGAGGGGAGGAATGCCGAGTCTCAGCCCGTTCCAACACAAACCGGCGGAACGACGCCTGCGGCACCCTATGGAGTCCCTTGGGTTGCCGCCGCCCGACGAGTGGCAGCCGTCGCGGTCGCTCCCTTGGCGGTCGCGGAGCTACAGTCCGCCTATGTCGCCGCGACGGGGACGGCCTACCCGGCCACACAAACGGCGGCGGCAGGAACCGGAGCGACGACAACCACCGTCACGGGGCCGGAAGGCCAAACAGCGACAATCCAAAGCGCCGGTGGGGGAGTGACCTATCAGAATGGCACCACGTCGGCGGCCGCTGGCGCGGGGGCGAAGCAGGTGACCGGTCCGAATGGCAACACCGTCTCTGGTGCCGGGGGAGCAGTCGCTGGCAAGACGACGAATGGCAACACCACCCAGGCGGGAGCCGCTGGTGCCGGTGTGGTTGTCACGCCCAACGGAACGAAGGTCGCGGGAGCCGGGGCCGCTGGCGGACAGGTGACGAAAACTGACACCGGCGCGACTTACAACACACAGGCGGCCGGGGGCGTGGCGACCAGCAACGGGACTGGAGGAGTCGGCACGCGTGAAGCATCCGGGAGCGTCAACAAGTCGGGATCGGGAGTGACAACCAGCCGCAATGTGGAGACTTCGCTCGACACGACAGCCGGCAGCATCGACGTGAGTCGCGAAAAAGAGAAGAACCTTACCGGCGACGGGAATGGCAGCGCCTCCAAAACGAACAGTGTGACTACGGGGGCTGGAACCGCGACGGTCGAAACCGATATCACGAAGGACGGAATTACCAAGACCGTCACGACCCCCGAAGGGACGAAATCGGAGACATTCGCCGACGGAGAACCGAAAACCAACTCGACCCGGTCGCCTCAGGCCTCTTCGAGTCGGTCGCAATCGACGAACAACCTCAAGGGAATGCAATCGAGTAGCCGCTATCGGCAAATGAATGATCAGCAGATCGCCGCCGCCAATCAGTCGCTCGATGCTCACTGGGGAGGTGTTCAACAGCAGGCCCGTCAGAACAATTCTCAGCCGTCGATTCTGAAGCCGAATGCGAACCATGGATCGAAGAACGCCCCGTCGACTCAACGATCACATCAACCCCATCAGACGGCTCCGTCGCGACCGCAGAACAACGTGCAGAAGCCGCAGGGAAAAGGGGGAAACAAGGGGGGCGGGAAACGGCGGTAGGGCGAGGAACGTCGTCACTTTGAATTTCCTGGAAACAACTTTGTACCATCCAAATCGCCGTGAATTCGTGACGCCGCCGCGAATTCACGTTCGCTCTCCCAGTCGAAAACCCGCCATGAATCCACAAGACCTGTTCGAAATTCTGATTCGTGAACACGCCGACATGCTGATGACCTATCTGCGGTCGGTGGTTCGCGACCCCGGGATGGCTGACGACCTGTTTCAGGAAACGACCATCACCGCCTGGCGGACGATCGACCGCTTCGACCGCACACGTCCGTTCGGTCCCTGGTTGCGGGGAATCGCCCGGATGCTGGTGCTGTCCGCGAGGCGGGGGGCGAATCGTCTGCCTCGGCTGTGCGAGGAAGAGACTCTGCTCCGCATCGAAGATCGCATGAACGAAGTTCATAAATTGCCGGGGGACACGCTCGATGACAAGTTGAGCGCCCTGCGAGATTGCCTCGATCGTCTCCCCGAGACCTGCCGCAGCGCGGTGGACTTGCGGTACCAGGAAGAACTGCTCCCTGCCGAGATCGTGGAACGACTGGGGGTGAATGCCGAAACCGTGAAGAAACGGCTGCAACGGGCGCGGTGCCTGCTCTTGGAATGTCTGGGAAGCAAACTGTCGACATTGGGAACCTGACATGAACACCGACGACGAAACCCCTCCGGCCGCTTCCCCCAGCCCGTGGGAGCGAGCCGACGCAATCGGAAACGATTTACTCGATAACGCCCACGGCGCGACACTTCCCGGCGATTTGAGTGCCGAGGAACGCGATCGCATCGCCGACCTGCAATGGCTCGATTCCCTGCTGGAACAGTGTCACGGCGGTCACGACGAATTGACTCGTCGCGCTGTCGAAGCGTCGCTCGTTCGGCTTGCGTCCGAGTTCAACGGCGTCGCCGAAACCAGCGTTCTGCCCGCGACAGCCCCAGAGACAGCCCCAGCCGAGTTCGTTGACGAACCATTTCCCGAAGAGGCACGGCTGCAACGCGAGCCTCCTTCGCCGCGAATGACCCCCACGACTTCACCAGCGGTCGCGAAGCCGATGCGAGTTGGCTGGCGGTGGTTTTCGCGACTCACGGTGGCGGCCGTTGTGTGCCTGGCATTTGGGATCTGGTGGACAATTCAGCCCAATGCCGCGCTCGCGCTCGTGGACCGCGCGTATCAGGCGGCACTGGCCGACCAGGATCGCACGTATCAGGTGTTGTTCACTTCGATCCTGGGACCAGCCCGCGAGCGCGAGGGGACATTGCGGGTCCGCGGCGGTCGGCGGTTTGTTTACGCGCATCCCGGACCTGGGCGGTTTGGAGCCCGCTTTCTGATTGGTGGCGACAACGGCGATTATTGGTTCGTTCCGCCGGTCGGACCGGCGCTGATCCATAACCAGGAGGGATTCATCGCCCAGTGGATGATACAGGCGGACGCCGAGTTGCCCTTTTTGCAAATCTCCGCGCTGCTGGAACGCATGAAGACCGATTACGACCTGACGTCGGTGGCCCCCGAAGCGTTAAGCGATGGGGGACCGAAACGGGATCGACTTTCGGGCCGACTGCGGAACACCGCGTCCGCAAAGGAGCCCGTCGCACCGCAACGAGTCGATGCGTGGATCGACCGGCAGACGGGAGTTGTCCATCAAATCACGCTCGAATTCGGCGAACCGTCAGGGGCGGACGCAAATGCCCGGATCACACTGCGACTGACAAGCGAGGCCGCGTTGGCCAACGACTATTACCAATTTTCCCATCACGCCGCCCGACGCCGCGTGATCGATTTGAGACCCGGAAACTAAGGATCAACATCATGAGAGGCGTGCGAATTACGTTGCTGTGGATGACCCTGTGGGGAATTGCCGATTGGGGGTGCGAAACCGTTCGCGCCGCGGATCCCCCGAATTCCGAACGGGTGAACGCCATGCCGGAATGGGTTGGACTGAAGCTCGCCGCTGCGACCGGTGGGGAAAAGTCGCTGGATTCGCAACGGGGCGAGCGGGGGACCGTATTGGTCTTCCTGTCGACCGAGTGTCCGATCTCGAACGGATACGTGCCGACGTTGAATCGGCTGGCGAAGGAATTCAAACATCGTGGCGTGGAGGTGGTGGGCTTGAATCCCAACGCCGGGCACAGCTTAAAAGACCTGGAGCAGCACGTTGGGGAATACGATTTGAAATTCCCGGTGTTCAAAGACGTGGGGGGAAAAGTTGCCCGCGCTTTGGATGTGACCACCTGTCCCGAAGTCGTGCTGCTTAATGAAGATCGACGGGTCGTCTACCAGGGACGTATCGATGATCGTTACAGCAAGCGGGGAGGGGCGTCTCGCGCGGTGGGACGCGCCGACTTGGAGATCGCGATCTCCCAGTTGCTGGCTGGAGAAACGATCGCGGTCGTGAAGACGAAAACGCTCGGGTGCGCGATCGATTTTCCGCGGAAGGAATTGAAAGTGGAACCGAAAGGCACCTTCGCGAAAGAGACGGTCCCTACCTACAGTGACCAGATCTCCCGACTGCTGCAAAAACACTGTCAGGAATGCCATCGTGCGGGGGGCATAGGGCCGTTCGCGCTCAACGATTACGAAGACGCTGTCCGTTGGGCGGATGACATCGCGTCGTTCACGGCGAGCCGGTCGATGCCGCCGTGGAAGCCGACGCCGGGATTCGGCGATTTCGCACATCCCCGGCATATGGAACAGGAAGAAATCGACGTGATTGGGCAGTGGGTGAAGAACGGCTGCCCAGAGGGGGACCAATCGAAGTTGCCTGCCCCGCGCGTGTTCACGGACGGGTGGAAACTGGGGCGCGAACCCGACGCGGTCTTTGAAGCCTCGGAATATGTGCTGGGAGCGGAAGGGCCGGATGAGTACCGTTGCTTTGTGATTCCGACAAACTTCGACGGCGATCGCTATGTGTCGGCGATTGAAGTCCGACCGGGGAATGATCGGGTGGTACATCATGTGATTTCCTTTCTCGACACCACAGGAAAAGCCCGGGCGCTGGACGAGCGGCATGAGGGCCCAGGCTACGTGACGAGCGCGGGCTTTCCCGGATTCCTGCCCACGGGAGGGTTGGGGGGCTGGGCTCCTGGGAACCAGCCCCGCGAGTTGCCCACGGGGATTGCGAGGCTGCTCCCCAAGGGGGCCGACATCGCCATGCAGGTTCACTATCACCGGTCGGGGAAACAGGAGACCGATCGAACGCGAATTGGCGTCTATTTTTCACAACAAAAAGTGGAGCGTTGCGTGCGGAACATTCCCGTGTTGCCCTTGGAGGGGCCGTTGGGAGACTTGGTGATTCCCGCGAATGATCCGCATTACCAGGTCCGCTCTTCCCTGGTGTTGCCCCTCGATATGCAGGCGGTTTCCGTGACGCCGCACATGCATCTGTTGGGAAAAGACATGACGGTAATCGCCCGGCTACCCGATGGAAGTGTGAAGAATCTGATCCAGGTCAACGATTGGGACTTCAACTGGCAGGAGAGTTATCAATTCCGCGAGGCGGTCTTCCTGCCGCGATTGACGCGGATCGAGGTGGTGGCGCATTTCGACAATTCCGCGGAAAACCCGCACAATCCGCAACGTCCGCCGGTACCGGTGAATTGGGGAGAATCGACGAATGAAGAGATGTGTATCGCGTTTGTGGAGTTGGTGCCGGCCCGCAACGAGCAGGCGTCACTGAAAGCACCCACCCGGCGGGAGCAGATGCGGTTTTTCCTCGAAAGCCATTGGCTGGATGATCAAACGCCAAGGCTGGAGAAAGCGAAACTGCTCAAACGGTTTGCGGATCGGATTTCGGTCTTGGAGGAATTCGGTGGTGTGGCACCCGAAGAGAAGAAAGGGAAGTGATCACCACGACCGTTTGGTAAATAAAAAGCGAATTCGACGATGCCACCCGAAAAATACCGCTTTACAGCGATCGGAACGGGCGTAGAATAGCGGTGAATCTGGCCTCCCGAACCGTGGCGACACTTTCGCGATCACATCGCGGATGCACGGTTCGGGGGCCGCCCTTATAATAAGCGGTCGCCATTTGGTATTCCAGAGAACGGCGTACTGCGGCTGATTTTTTCAACGGCCCGCATCACGGAAACGCTGATTGCAATCGGCGGACCATTTCCGCTTCCAGCAATTCATCCCGCCCCAGCAGGATCCAGCCCTGTGGGGCCGACTGTCCGACGACCAGATCCAGGTCTCGGCGGAGCGGATTGGTCTGCTGGAAAGTCGCCGATGATGCCGTGTTGCCCGCCGCAGCCGGGGCGTCTTCGAGTTCTTTGACCACCTCGATCGCGATCAGGTAGCCCCCTTCGGCTGGTGTGACGTTGATGATGGCTCGTCGGCGGATCGACTGGAGCGTGCTTTCGGTGCGGCTCTCGAATCCCTGGGAGTCGTGATGCCATGGCTCCAGCAGACTCGCCCCGACCTTGTATTGCGTTTCAATCACTCCGGGCTGACTGCCGACCGAGCGATTCTCCCGGGCGATTTCGAAATAGTCGTGTACGACGTCCACCGTGCGATCCCAGACGAAGTCGGAATTGTTGGCCCGCACAAAGACCGGGTTCGAAGCAGCCGGCGGCCGGGCGGTCGCGCAACCGGTCGCGGCAACCATCAGCAGCAACAAGATCAGTCGGCGGAGTACAAACATTCTGAGATGCGACCGGGATATGGGCTGCGAGGGGGAGGGCGGCCGGAGTGGATTTGACGAATTGCTCAATTCGATGTCGGAGAATCCGCCGATCGAATCAGGGCAGGGGGGGAGGGCAGGGAGGGAATCGGCGGGAGTTTGCCAGTTTTTTCATGGTGACACAAGGTCAATCCGGGTTTTTGACGGGGAGAACCACGAAAGGCGCGAATGACACGAAAACGGAGCAGGAAGTCCGTGATTCTCGAGATCATGCCGGGCCAGTTGTTGTGCTGGTGGAGCCTGAAAAATGCCAGTTTCGATTCCGGTTTCCGTCGATCTGGGAATTGCCCGATAGGATTTGTGACCGCGGTGGCTATGATGTTGTTCGTCAGCCTCCACTGCGAAGGAATCTCATGGCGTCATTCGAATTCTCCCGCTGGGACGGTAGCCAGTCGTTCACTCCCCAGTCGGCCGACGAGCTGTTCGACCAACTCAATAAATACCTGATGGACTACGGCGATCAGGTACTCGATCAATTGCAGGATCAGGAAGAGCGGAATCCGGAGGTGCTGGAACTGCTCATGAAGCAGGGGTTCCTGGAAAAAGACAGCGAGGGGAAATTCCGGGTGACCCCGCGGGGAGTCCGCCGGGCCAGCACCAAGGCTCTCGATGAGCTGTTTCAGGCGACGCGGCGTGACAAACTCGGTCGGCATGACACCAATCAGCGCGGCGTCGGGCAGACGCAACTCGATGAAACCAAGCCGTACGAATTTGGGGATCCGGTCGCCAATTTGAATCTGCACGAGACGATGCGGAACGCGATCGCCCGGCAGGGGGGAGGAACATCCATCGAGATCGAAGAAGAAGATCTCGTCGTACACACGACCGAGTACCAGACAAGTTGCGCCACGATCGTGTTGATTGACATGTCCGGGAGCATGACGCGATTTGGAAAATACGGGCAGGCGAAACGGGTGGCGCTCGCCCTGCAATCGCTCGTTCGAGGAAAGTACCAGGGGGACTCCCTGCAATTCGTGGGATTCTATTCATCCGCCAGCCCGCTCACCGAACGCGAATTGTATAACTCGGCTCCCAAACCGGTCTCAATTTTTGACTCGCGGGTCCACCTGCGGATCAATCTCGATAAGCCTCCGCGGTTCATTCCGCAGCATTTCACGAACATTCACGCTGGATTGCAACTTGCCCGCAGAATGCTGAAACGCCAGCCAGCGGCGAATCGTCAGATCATTGTGATCACCGATGGCGAGCCGACGGCGCATCTCGAAGGGCGCGAGCTGGTGCTGATTTATCCCCCCGCGGAGAAGACCGCCCGGCTGACGCTTGCCGAGGCGCGACGGTGCGCGAACGAAGGGATTCGGCTGTCGAGTTTCGCACTCATCGAAGATTATTTCTACATGGGACTGGTCAACTTCGTCGAGCAGATGGCGGCGGTTTCCGGAGGGGTGTCGGCCTACTGCAATGCCGACGATCTCGGCAATCTGGTGATTGAGAGTTTCACGAAGGGGAGACGAACGAAGCGGGCGGTGCGTTAATCCGCGTAGACGAACTCATTGGAACTCAGCAGGACGCGACACAGAGAAATCCACGCTTCACGACGAGTTGCCTGATCAGGGGCTGGGGCGGCACTCAGCTCGTCAAGTAACGACTGTGCCTGTTCCCGTTCCTCTGATGTCGGCAATCGCTGGAACGCCTCTCGAAAGAGCTGCGTCACTCGGACCTCGTCGGAGTCTGCCGACTGAAAACAACGATCCGCGAGCGCGACCGCCGAGTCCAGTGCCAGCGGGCTGTTCAACAGAAACAGCGCTTGCGGGGCGACGGTCGTTGTTTCACGTCGCCCCGTGGAGATCCCCGGATCGGGATAATCGAAGGTCGTCAGGACATCGGCGAGTCCACTGCGAACAACCGGGAGGTAGATTGTTCGCCGAGGCTGCGCGAACAGTTGGTTGCATTTCGCGATTTCATCGGTCGACATGATCTTGTGATTGTCAATCGGCAGAGTTCTTCCCCCCATGCGGGAGTCGAGCCGACCACTTGTGGCGAGCAGCGTGTCGCGCAACACCTCGGCGGAGTGACGCCGTCTGGGAAATCGCCACATCAGGCGGTTTTCCGGGTCGGCGAGCGCCGCCTCTTCATTGGCGGTGCCCGCCATCTGGTAGACGGCGGAGTTCATGATCAGTCGGTGCAGACTCTTCACCGACCAGCCCGACTCGATGAATCGCAACGCGAGCCAGTCGAGAAGTTCGGCATGGTCGGGGCGGTCGCCGAGCTGTCCAAAATTGTCGACCGATCGAACCAGTCCCTGACCAAAATGCCACGCCCAGACGCGATTGACCATGACTCGTGCGGTCAGCGGATTCCGGGGATCCGTCAGCCAGTTGGCCAGCTCGCGGCGTCCGCTGCCGTCTTTGGGAAAGGCGGGTGAATGGGAACTGAGTTCTTCAGGCAGAAGGACCGGCGGAATCCGCCGCGGGACGATTCGCCCCTTGGTCAGGTGGTTGCCGCGGACCATGACCGGCAGGTCGATTCCGGCCCCCTCTTCCACGGCCATCGCGGTGGGAGTGGCCAGAATCGCCGCCAGTGAGCGATTGAGTTCTGTCTGATGAATCTGACGCTCTTCTGCGGTCATTTTCAGACTGCTGCCATTGACGATCACATCGTCGTGGCGATCGAATTCGCGTTCCAGCCGAGACAGCTCTTGTTCGGCGACGGAATCGCCCAGGGCGACCAGGTTGAATTTGGAATCGACACGATACGACAACATCGTCGTCGTACTCTGGAAGATTCCCGCGAGGCCGTAATAGTCGGCTGACGGAAACGGGTCGTACTTGTGATCGTGGCATCGGGCGCAGCCGAGCGTGAGCGCGAGAAATACGCGGGCGGTCGTGTCGAGTTGCTCGTCGACGATGTCGAGCTGCTGTTTGACCGGGTCATCGGCGCTCGGGAATTTCGGTCCGACCATCAGAAATCCGGTCGCGATCACTGCCGCGTCGCGGCGCACATCCCCCGGTCGGGTGATCAGATCCCCCGCGATCTGTTCGCGAACGAACTGGTCATAGGGCAAATCGCTATTGAACGCGTCGATCACGTAATCTCGGTAGCGCCAGGCATCGGACCAGGCGACGTTGTCGTCCATGCCGTTGGTGTCGGCATACCGCGCGGAATCCAGCCAGTGCCGGCCCCAGCGTTCTCCATAGCGCGGCGATTCCAGCAGGCGATCGACCAGGCGTGAAAACGCATCGCGGGAATTGTCCGCGACGAACGCTTCGACATCATCGGGGTCTGGGGGGAGGCCCAATAGATCAAACGTCGCCCGGCGGATCCGTGTACGCCGGTCGGCTTCACGGGCGGGCGTGATCTCGGCTCGCTCCAGTCGCCCGAAAATCAAAACGTCGACGGGTGATCGCGGGCGACTGTTGGTCCAGAGGAAGGGAACGTCGGGTTCGACCGGGGGCACAAACGCCCAGAATCTCCGCGCCTCGGCCAGCGATTCCGGGGAGAGTTCAGCGCCGATCACCGATGCGACGTTTGTTCGTTCAATCGCCTGTGGATCCTTGGGCCACTCGGCACCCCGTTCCACCCAGCGGACCAGCGACTGAATTTCCTCTGGCTTGAGCTTCGCCGTAGGGGGCATCGCAGCCAGGGAAGGATCGTGTTGAACCGCGAGGACAATCAGGCTTTGGTCTGGCTTGCCAGGAACCAGAGCCGACCCTGAGTTTCCACCACGAATCAGACTCGACCGCGCATCGAGGCGCAGTCCTCCCTCGCCCTCGCCACTGTCCGGACCGTGGCAGTCGTAGCAGCGGCTGACGAGAATTGGCCGAACTTTTTGTTCGAAGAATTCAACGTCCGCCGGACGAGGGATCTCGTCGGCCGCGAAGGTGTGACTTTGTGACCCGGGACTGGAACTGAACCAGAAGAGCGCGCTACCGAGCGCGATCCCGAACGCAATTCTCACAAAGGGGCGAGTGTGCCGCGAACCGAGCATTGGTGTCGTCCGGCGAATCCAGAGAACCGCTTAGGAAAACAATTCCCTGGCCAGGACAACGCCGTGCATCTGGCGCAAACCGCTCCGTTTGAGCTGCTGTTCCAGCGAATCCGGAGTTCCGGCGGCGCGACGGAAGATCTTTTGAAAATCCTTGACGAGGGTCAGCCAGTGGTCGGGGGCGAGGGACAACTCGGCGAAACTGTCCGCGAGCTTCTCGGGGAAACGCCCTCGTTCGGATTTCATCACATGCTTGCTGGTCCATTCCAGTATGGCGAAAAAGTCAGCCTCGGAAATCGGGATGCCAAAATAGGGAGCCGGCGCGGACTTGGCGGCTTTCCTCGACTTTCCGTTTCCGTTGAGCGATGACAACCAAGAGGAGGCACCGGATTTCAAAGCGGCGGATCGGACGGGCACGGACGTTCCCTTGCACCCCGCGAGTGTCGTGGCGTCACCGGTGAAAATCGGAGACAATTCGACATGCGCGACGGCGGCAGCCAACGCGGGGCCATCCAGAATGGGGAGGCAATGGAACCGCCCCTCCCAGAATCGTCCGCGAATCTCATCCTCGCGATTCGCGTTTCGGGCGAGCGGTTCGGTGATCTGACTGACGAACCACGACAGACTGGAGAGTCGCGCGCGCGCCCGGGCGACCAGTGCGGGATCCTTCGCGAGCTCTTTGATCGCTTCGGGCTGGGGAATGGCGGCCGGCTGGTCGAACCCGGCTTTTGAGGGAATGCCGGTCAGATACCGCCGCGCCACCTCCTGGGTACTGAGTGACTTGGCAATATCGGGACGGGTGCGCACCAGAACTTGCAATTGCTGGGATTCGACCGAGAATGCCAGCACATCCACACAGAGTTGTTCCGATTGCGACTGCAACGCCCGGATGAGCCACTGCCGGCGGTTTTCGTACGATCGGCCGGTCGACTTGTCGACCCCCGCGATAAACGCGCCACGCAACGAGCGGTTCACGCAGTGGTAGACCGACACCTGATTGTCATCAACAAGCTGCATGCGGGGAAAGCGGGCCATGGGGGCATCTCTCGGATCGGGGATTCACTGACAGGAACGGCGATCGTCAATGACGCCGCACACCTGACGAGTCTGAAGCGCCGATCGTATTGCGTGGGTGGCCCGAAATCAATGCCCGGTCTTCGGAACAGATTCTTGCCAGTCCCGGTCGTACTCCACCTCAACCATATACAACCCGCCTGCGGGGGCAGTCATTCCGGCGTTCGCGCGGCGTTGGGATTCCAGAATCCGCCGCACATCAGTCGCGGTCCGGTTGCCGCGGCCGACTTCGATTAACGTGCCGGTGATGCTGCGGACCATGTTGTACAAGAAGCCGTCCGCGACGATTTCCAGGAAAATCAGCGTGTCATCCGTGGAATGAGCCACTGCCGGTGGCACTGCGGAGGCCCGCAGCCAAGGTGAACACAGGGGTTGCCGAAACACCTTCAATTCAAAGACCGTGCGAACACTGGTCACTTTGTTCGGCCAGTCGGTCTCAAAGCTGCGAAAATCATGCTTGCCCACCAGCAATTGGGCGGCATCGTGCATCGCCTCCGCATCGAGCCGACGACGCATCCACCACGAATACCCGGCAAGGAACGGCAGTGCGATGTGGCTGTTGTCAATCACGTAACGATAGCGTTTCCAGCGCGCGGAAAACGTCGCATGAAACGCCGCGGGGACTTCGCGGGAATCGAGAACGACAATCGTCGGTGGAAGATGCGATTGCAGTGCTGCCCCGAACTTCGCTGGCGGAATGGGGCTGCCGGTGAAAAAGTTGGCCACCTGCCCCAGCGCATGGACTCCCGAGTCGGTCCGACCGGCGGAATAGACAGCCACCTCTTCACCCGTCAACTGGCGAATGGCACGCTGCACTTCGGCCTGGACCGACGGGCCATTGGACTGAATCTGCCAACCGCAGAAGCCACCGCCATCATAGGCCAGCGTCAACCGAACGTTGCGAAATCCCGAGGACGACAACGGGACAGTCGGGGCAGAATCAGACGGTGTCAGTTCCACCGTGGATCCGTGGGAATTCCCTTCACGGGGGGATGCAATTTCTGATATTCCGCCGCGACGTGATCCCAAAGCGTGTAGGGATCGTCAGGGAAGATGTGTTCGGAGCGAGCCGGAAGAACCATCCAATCGTTCCGCTTCAATTCCCCTTCCAACTGGCGTGGACCCCAGCCGGCACATCCAAAAAACATGCGGTATCGGAGCGGGGCCTCCCCCATCGCGACCCGGCGGACGATCGTTTCAAAATCGTCCGGACCGGCCCCCAGATAGACTCCGTCCAGAATCTCGTTGTTGTTCGATTGCAGGTCGGCCGCATTGTGGACAATGAACAGCGCCTGCCGTTCCACCGGTCCGCCGAGATAAACCAGCTCTCCCGTCTCGGGCATCTCGGTCACCGACTCCAACGCCGACGAAACGGTGATCTCGGTCGGCTGATTCAACACCACCCCCATCGCCCCCTCAGCGTTGTGTTCGACCATCAACACAACGCTGCGGAAGAAATTCGTATCGCGAAGCCGACGGCCGGCGATCAGCAAATGTCCGCGGAGCGAACGGGGCATGGGAGCGGTCGCACACTACAGGCGGAGCCGTCGCGATCAGGCGGCTTCGGGACGAGGAACCGATTTCTTCCCGACGGTGGTCGGCGGCTGAACATGGAACTTTTCCATGAACCACAGAACCAGCGGGCTGGCGATGTAAACCGTGCTGTACGTGCCGGCCACGGCACCGATCACCATACAGAACGCGAATCCGTGAATTCCTTCGCCACCCAGGATGTACAGAATCACCACGGTCAGGAACACGGTCACTGCGGTGAGAATCGTGCGGCTCAAAGTTTGATTGACCGTCGAGTTGATCATCTCCTTGGTGACGTTGGGATTCTTCCCGCGGACCTCACGCAGCCGGTCGAAAATCACGATCGTGTCGTTGATCGAGTAACCGACGATTGTCAGAAACGCGGCGATCATCGACATGTTGATCTTGAAATCGGTGAACATGAAAATGCCACCCATCGGGGTCTTCGAGACGTAGGAGGCGATCGCCACCATCCCGAGAGTCACCAGCACGTCGTGAGCCAGTGCGACCACCGCAGCCAGGCCGAAGATCAGGTTGTTGAAGCGGAACCACACGTACGCGACGATCGCGATCATGCTGAGGACGATGGCGATGAGCGCCTTGATTTTCGCCTCGGAGGCGACCGAACTTTCGAAGCTGGTCACTTCGTCGAATACGGGCGAATTCTCCATATCGCCCGAGATCTGTTTCAACGCGGCCGACAGATCCTCCGTGGAGATGACCGGTGTGGCCTTCAGCTCCAACTCGGAAAAGGTCCGCGACTTCGAGCCGGCCACTTGCAGACCGCTGCCGGCCAACCCCTCCAGGGTGAACAACGAGTCGGCACGGGCGTATTTGGAACCCGATTCTTCCTCGCCAGGAATCGCCTCCAGCTTGCGCTGAATCAATCCCGAAAGGGTCGAGGGAGCGATCTCTGAAGCGCGATTCGCGACCCCTTGGGCGTCGGCGAAATTCAGCTTCACGCGATGCCCGCCGGCGTATTCGTCTTTCACCGCAGTCGCGTCGGCGTCGTCGGTCTTTTCCGGTTCCGGAATGTTCACGAGTTCCGCCGCCCGCATGGTCCGTCGGACCAGCATGTTCGGGAACGCCTTGTTCACCGTCTCCTCAATTTCAGATCGCGGCATCAATGTGCCGGTTTCGTTCGCCAGGCGGAATCGGAAGAAGGTTCCCGAGGCGATGTCCGCTGACGGCGACAGCTCTTCGACGGTGATGTTCTTGCTATTGAACGCGGTCTCAAGCGACTTGCGAACGGTATCGGTTTCCTGCGGCTTTTCGAATTGCATCGTCACCGACGTTCCGCCGGTGAAATCGATGTCGTAGTTCGTTGGGCCACGGGCGATGAATGCCACCAGGCCAACCAGAACCAGAATCGTTGAAGCGGCGATGGCGATATTCTGCTTGCCGACGAAATCGAAGTTCGTCGTACCGATCGCGTTCATGAAGTTGACCTTCTTCATCAGCCGCGAACGTTCGAGGATGTTGAAGAACAGCCGGCTGCAATAGACGGCGGTGTAGAGGTTCACCACCAGCCCGATGAAGAGCGAGACGGCAAAACCTTTGACCTGTTCGGTACCAATCCACCAAAGGATGGCGGCTGTGATCAGGGTGGTGATATTCGCGTCGAAAATGGCGACGAACGCCTTGTCAAAGCCGCTGCTGATCGCCATCCGCAGACTGGCACCGCGCTGCAGCTCCTCACGCATGCGTTCATAGATGAGAACGTTCGCGTCGACCGCCATACCGGCACTCAACACCAGACCCGCCAACCCTGGCAGAGTGAACGCTGCCTTCATTACGACCATCGCCGACACGATGAACAACAGGTTCATCAGCAAGGCGATATTGGCGATCAGGCCCGCCGTCCGGTAGTAAACCGCCATGAACAGCAACACGACGGCGGACGAGACAATCAGCGACAAGCGCCCCTTGGACTGCACGTCGGCACCAAGCGTCGGGCTGATCGTGAACTCGCTGATCGGAGCCTCCTTCAGGGGAATCGGCAACGCGCCCGCATTCAGCACGTTGACGTATTTCTGAACTTCGTCGAGCTGGAAATTTTGGCTTTCAATGATCCCATCTCGCTCGATGGGAGAGTTGATGCTCGGGGCGGTTTGAACTTCGCCGTTCAGCAAAACGGCCAACAATCGCACCGACCCGTCTTGCCGGGGTGCGTTTTTCGTCGTGAGATCGCGGAACCGATAGCCACCGGGAATATTAAAGCGGAACGACACCGCAGGACCACCGTGCTTCTGGCTGGTTGTCACCGAGGCCTTCTGGAGGAAGTGTCCCGTCACCCGCCGTTCGGGCGCGTCGAACACCACCAGAATCTCCTCAAATCCCTTGGGGCGTCCGACGATCTGTCGCCGAGCGACGTCGCGACTCGCGGAGAACTCGGTATTCGGCGATTCGCGACCCGCGGAATCGCGGGCCGGTGCGATCGGCAGCCATTGTCCCTGATAACCCCCCGCCTGCACTTTACGAGCCGGGCTGGCAATCGCCTGACGGATCAATTCGCCATGATCGGTGGGATTCGCCAGAATCGCGAACTCCAGGCTTCCCAGTTGGGTGATCTGCTGCTTGATTTGCTCGACCACGGCGGGGTCGGCACCGGGGAGAATAATTTCGATCCGCTTTTCACCGATTCGGCGAACGACAATTTCCTTCGTACCATCGGGGTTCACGCGTTTCTGAACCGCGCCCACCATACGGTCCATGAGTGACGCGTCGACTTCGACGTCTTGCCCGCCGCCATCGACGTCGGAGATTTCGTAAATCAGATTCGTCCCCCCCGCGAGGTCGATGCCAAAACTCAACGCCTTCCGCCAATTGGCGGGATTGAACGACAGCCGATTGACGACTTCGACCGGTTCAGCGGCCGCCTTCTCGGCGATTTCCTTCGCCGCCGCCTTTTTCGCTTTGTCGCGCTTGTTCTTTTCGGAGTCCTTTTTGGCCCGCTCGACGGCCGGGTCGATGAACAACCACTGACCGTCCTTGAGCTCCATGTCGTTCAGGTTCAGCGGAACGCGAGTCAGCGCGATCCCCGAGGACTTTTCGACAGCGGAGACGGCGTCGGTTTTCGGGTCAACCGTCTCTTCCACCTTGTCGATCGAAACCCATCGAAGATCGGTCGCACTTTGGTAGACGTAGCGATCCCGCTGCACCATTTTTGCAAGAAAAGGCAGCAGTGACACGGTGATGAAGAAGAAGACCATCCCCAACCGCCAACTGAATTCCTTCACGCGGAGCGACTTGCACAGCAAGTGCGCCGCCAGGAATGGCAGCACGAACGCGATCAGAAAGTAGATGAAGATCTCGAAGTTCTGCGAAACAAACGTCATGGAATTCGGTCCTGAATGTCCTCAATTATTTGGGCTTCGAAGCGCTGAATCGCCGCCCCATCAATCTCAGGTGGTCGGCAACCTCAAGCGGTCGGCTTTGGCGCTTCCGACTTGCCGGGCACAATGGTCTGAACGGCGGACCGCAAAATCCGCACGCGGGTGTTGTCGGAGACCTTGAGGGTCACCTCGCGGCCATCGTCCGACAAATTGGCAATCGTCCCGATCATGCCACCAATCGTCACGACTTCGTCATCTTTCTTGAGCTTCTGCAGCTCCGCCTGCCGTTTGGCCGCCTCGCGCTGTTGCGGACGGAGGATCAGCAGATAGAAAATTCCCAGCATCATCGCGATCGGGGCGAGCGTCACGATGTCAAACCCACCGGGCGGCGCGGGCGCATCGGCCCCCTTCTCCGCAGCCTCTTGGGCCAGCGACAACAACTGAGACAAATCCATCGGCGAGCTACCTGAAGCTGTAGTGGAACTCCAACGCCTGGCGCGATGCCGGTCGGCGTCGTCCCGACGTGGCATTGGGGGTGGTCCCGCCGGCCCCGGATTCGAATGGGGGATTCCCTCCCGCACTCGCATCCGACGACGCGCCGGCACAGGCCCTTCATGGCCGTGTTTCTCCGACGCCTACCCCGCGCGACAACCCGGCTGCCGGACAAGAGATTCGACAGAAACTCTTTCCCCGCCGGAACAATCGCGGCATCTTAGGGATTTTCGCCCCATCGGGCAAGTTGAAGCCTGCGGAACTCCGCCCCCTCACCCGCCCGCACCGCCTCCCGCAATTCCCGCAACAACTGCTGGTAGTACGCGACGTTATGCCACGAGACCAAAATCGGTCCCAACATTTCGTTCACCAAAAACAGGTGCCGGATGTACGCCCGGGTATGGTGCGCACAGACCGGGCACGGACATCGTTCATCCAGCGGTCGCGTGTCCTTCTGATACTTCAGATTTTTGATCCGGATCGGCCCTAAGCTCGTAAATGCCATGGCGTTACGCCCATTTCGCGTCGGCATCACGCAGTCAAACAGATCGATCCCCCGCGTCGCCGCTTCGACCAGATCGATCGGCCGCCCCACCCCCATCAGATATCGTGGTTTGTCGGCCGGCAATAGGGGGACCGTTCCATCCAGTGTCGTGTACATTTCCGCAGGGGACTCCCCAACGCTCAGGCCTCCCACCGCATATCCCGGAAAGTCGAGCGCTACCAAGGCCTCCGCCGACCGGGTCCGCAGATCGAGGTGCGTTCCTCCCTGCACGATACCAAGCAACGCCTGATCCACCCGGCGTTGTGATTTTCGACACCGCTCTGCCCAGCGGGTGGTTCGGTCGACAGCGATCAAGACCTTGTCTCGCGCGACATCATGGGGTGGACATTCATCCAAGCACATGATGAAGTCGGCACCAAGCTGCTCCTGAATCTCCACCGCCCGCTCCGGAGACAACTCCAGTGGACTTCCATCCAAGTGTGAACGAAACACCACCCGGTCGTCATTCAGCTTCGTCAGCCGAGCCAGACTGAAGACCTGAAAGCCTCCACTGTCGGTCAGAATGGGGCCATCCCACCCCATGAAGCGGTGCAGCCCTCCCAGCTCGGCGACGACCTCGGACCCCGGACGCAGAGCGAGATGGTAGGTGTTGGATAACACCATCTGCACCTGCGCCTGGCGAAGCTGCTCGACCGTCAGCCCCTTGACCGTGGCCAGGGTTCCCACCGGCATAAACGCCGGCGTTTCGACCACCCCGTGCGGTGTCTCCAGCCGACCCACCCGGGCCAGGGTCGAACGGTCGACCCCTTCGACCTGGAATTGGAACGGTGGAAGAATGGGAACACCCTGGAAAAAAAACGGAAGTGGAACGGATCCACTTCCGGAAAAGAATCGGTCACCGGCCCGCTCAGCCAGCCGGTTTTTGAACCCGGCGGTTGGGGAACTTCGACATCGCCGCATCGACGACCTCGGCTTCTCCCCCCTGGGTTTTCACCTGCTCACGCTGGATCGCCTCATACACCTCCTGGCGGTGTACGGGAATTTCGGTGGGGGCCTGGATCCCCAAACGGACTTTGTCGCCACGAATATCCACCACGGTGATCACAATGTTGTCACCGATGATGATGCTCTCGTCGCGTTGTCTCGACAGGACAAGCATCGGGCCTTCTCCTTAACGTCATGCAAAGGACTAACAGGTCCATCGCGGTCTTCAATGACCAGAGGCTGCGACCAGCCACGCTGGGTACGATACCCCCCTTGGAATCAGGACGCCGAGTCCTGTCACTTCGCACGACAGCCGCGCGAAGGGGCGGTGCATGAAAGATCGTCACGCGTCAAGGGAGACGCTAGCCCGGAACCGCCATTTCCGCCCTCTCTCGCCAACCCGGCCGACTGGCGCGCCGGTTGTGCCAACGATGCCGACGATCCACCCAAAGCGAGTTTGCCGGTTGTGACGATTGTGCGGAATTCCAGCCTATCCCATCACGGGAACCGCCTGGGTCGTCGGCGGCTGGCGCATCCCCGACGAGACAATCAGCAGCGCCTCAATTAACATCAACGCCCCCAACCCCGCCAGTACCGTCGCCACCCACGGGACCGGATTCGACATCAGCCGCGCCGTCTCCTCCGTCGCTCCACGGGACAAACGGGCAAAGACTGCGCCCCACAGCGGCATCACCGATCGCACCAGGGCCCACATGCTCATCACATACATGAACACACACGGCAACCCGGTGACAACCAGCACCCACTTGGCCCGCAGTGTCCGCCACAGCCACACCGTCACCCCCATCAGCGTCAGTGCTGCCAGCAGTTGGTTACTCGCTCCAAACAAGTCCCAGAACAGCCGCCAGCGTTCGATGACCCGACCCGACGCGTCGGTCGGCTGCCACATCAGAAACATCAGCGGAACGCCTGCCGTCAGCGCGGTGGTCACAATCCGTCCCCATTTTCCGCTCCAGCCGGTCAATTCCTCGAGAATGTAGCGTCCCAGTCGAGTACACACATCGAGTGTGTCGTAGACGAACGTCGTGAACGCCATCAACCCGAACGAAACACCCAATGTCGCCGGGACGCCAACCACACTCAAGAAACTGCCGATGCCGCGGGAATACAAGAAGTTCGGTCGGGGTTCACCCCCCGACATCAAAGGAGAATCGGGCCGCAACATCATGACGCAGCACAGCGACACGACCGCGACCATCGCCTCCAGGAGCATCGAGCCGTAACCAATCAGCATCGCGTCCGGCTCACGCTGCAACTGCTTGGAGGTGGTCCCCGACGCGATGATGGAATGGAAGCCCGAGCAGGCCCCGCACGCGATGGTGATGAACAACAGCGGAAACATCGGCTGAATCAAGCCGCTGGAACTGGTCACTTCGAATCCCCGGAACGCCGGGTACTCGATGGTCTTGCCCCCAAACACCACCCCCAACGCCCCGGCGGCCAGTGCCAGATAGAGGAAGTAACCCCCCAAGTGTCCTCGCGGTTGGAGCAGCAGCCACATCGGTGCGACAGACGCTACGATGCAGTACACCAGCAGCGCCACGTTCCACAGACGCTGGGCATTCGACATGATCGAATTGTACTTCCGGCCCGGCTGATCCAGGATCGGCGCAAGGTCTTTCTTTTGTTCTGGGGACAGCTTCAGCCCGTTCGTGAATTTCTCGTCCGACAGCAAGAACGTCTGCCGGGGGTGTGGCGCCCGTTCGGCAACGATTTTGAGCTGATCCTCGGTCAGTACCTTCAATGCGTTCTCACGGACTTCCGGCAACTCTTGCTCCACAAACGCCGTCATTCCAAACGCGTTCTCGGCGGTCAGCGGAATGTACTGCCCCACCCAAATCGCGGCCCCCACCAGCGGCAGAAAAATCGCCGTCGCCCAGCCAATGGTCATTTTGGTGTACTTGAGGCACAGCCCCATCACGAGGGGAATGGCCAGGTACAACAGGGACGACGTCGCGATCCCGCCCCCGGTGATCACTTCGTCATTCTCAAGGGTCTGCAATCCCAGAAACGACGTCGCGGTGACGTCGGTGAACGCGACAATAATGTACACCAGCGCCAGCCAGACGAACGCCAGGAACAAAATGTAGCTTCGGCGCGACATGTGATCGCGCACCACCTCGGCGATCGACCGCGCTTTGTGCCGAATCGAGGCGGTCAACGACGTCATGTCGTGGACACCGCCGATGAAAATCGATCCCACCAAGATCCAGAGTAGCGCGGGGAGCCACCCAAACATCGCACCGGCAAGAATCGGGCCGACAATCGGACCGGCGGCGGCGATCGCCGAGAAGTGCTGGCCGAGCAGGAATTTCGATTCGATCGGCGCGTAGTCGACGTCGTCGCGAAGGGTGACCGCCGGTGTCGCGACATCGGCCCGCAGGTTGAGCAACCGCGACAACACCGGACCGTAGGTCCAGTACGCGATCATCAAAATGACGGCTGACGCGACGACAACAACCAACAGGCTCATGCCAGCACTCGAAAGCTGAGGAGAGGAAACGAACGCCCGACGCACTTGGAATGGGGCAGCCTACCTGATTTCCGTGCGACGCGACAAGCCGGGGATTGGGGCGGTCGCTTGCTCCCCGGTCGTGGCGATCTCAGAATACAGACGATCGTCGCCTGATTCCCGCCAACTGTCGAGCCCCATCATGCTCCGCCGCGACTGCTGTCGTTTGCTTGCCCTCCTGCCTCTTGCCTTTCTGGCATGGTCATCGCCCGTCCCGGCACAAGACACCGTCGACTTGTACGGAGTGCGGGAAGAGCATGTGATGATTCCGATGCGTGACGGTGTCCACCTGTCGGCGTATCTCTATTTTCCTGAAGGGACTGGCCCCTGGCCCGTTCTGTTCGAACAGCGGTACGCCGACCTGCGCGGAGCCGGCACCCGGCAGGCTTTCGCCCGTCTCGCGAAACCCGGCTACGTCGTTTGCGGAGTCAACTTCCGCGGCGCGGGGTTGTCCGAGGGGAAATGGGTTGGATATCGCGCATTGGGCTGGGGCGAGTTGAAAGATGGATACGACGTTTGCGAATGGCTGGGAACTCAGAAGTGGTCGACGGGCAAAGTCGGGACTTTCGGCAGCTCGCAGGCCGGCTTCGCCCAGAATTTCCTGGCGATCACACAGCCCCCGCACCTGTCGGCTCAATACATGATCGATACCGGACTCAGCCTGTACCAAGAGGGATATCGCATTGGCGGCACCACCCGACCCCAGCGATTCAAAAACATGGGAGCGGTCTGCCGAGTGCCCGATCACAACCGTGAACTGATGGTCGAGTGGTTCCAGCACTCCAAATACGACGACTACTGGAAACAGGAAGACTGTGCGCTGCACTTCAACAAGATGAATGTCCCCTGTTTCACGATTGGCAGTTGGTACGACTTCATGTGTCAGGGTTCGGTCGAAAGCTACATCGGTCGGCAACATCACGCCGGTTCGAATTCCCAAGGGAAGCAGCAACTGCTGATCGGCCCCTGGCTGCACGGCGGACTTCAAGGAAAGAACAACGCCAAAGTCTCGGAACTCCAATACCCCGACAACGCGAAATTCGACGGCGAAGCGCACCTCATCCGCTGGATGGACCACTATCTGAAGGGAATCGATAACGGCGTGGAAAAAGATCCGACCGTGCGCTATTACGTGATGGGCGCGCTGGGTGAAGCGGGAGCGCCGGGCAATGAATGGCGCACGTCGCCCGACTGGCCGATCGCCTCGGAAAAGCGGAGCTACTTCCTGAAATCCACCGGGGGCCTGAACAACGTCAAACCGACCGACGAGAAGTCGAACACGCCGTTCAAGGCCGATCCTCTGAAACCGAATCGGATGACGACCACTGTCGCCTTTCCGGGGGCAGCCGACGCACAGAAGTTTGAAGCCGAACCCGAAGTCCGAACATTCACCACCGAACCGCTTGCCACCCCCGTGGAATGGACCGGACAGGTGAAAGCCGAGCTGTTCGTGACCTCGTCCGCCCGCGATACCGATTTCGTCGTGCGGGTCAGCGATGTCTACCCCGACGGACGGTCGATCATTCTGGTCGACTACATACGGCGAGCCCGCTATCGCGAGGGCTTTGACAAAGAAGTTTTCATGGAACCGGGCAAAGTCTATCCCGTCGCATTCGACGTCGGTTGGATCAGCCAGGTCTTTAACAAGGGACACCGAATTCGCGTGACCGTGTGCAGCACGGGAATCGACTTCTACGAACCCAACCCCAACACCGGCGAACCGTTCGGCTTCGACTTCCCTGCCAACGCGGTCGTGGCCGAGAACACGGTTGAACACAACAAGACCCACGCGTCGCGCATTATCGCTCCGGTGGTTGTGAAGTGACCATGTCTGATCAGGCGAGAGTCTCCTTTTCGAGGATTCACCAGGGAATTGAATCCTCGCTCGTGCCACGCTGGCTGATCGCCGGGCGGACGTTTCGCCACGTCATCACCGCGGTGGGGGGATTGCTGCTTCTGGCTGTGGGTAGATTGAGCGTATTCGCTCAGACCACAGATGCTGTTCCCGAAACCGTTCCAGACGCTCCCTCATTTCAGCACGATGTGATGGCCGTCCTTTCCAAGGCGGGTTGCAACCTGGGGGTCTGCCATGGCAACAAGAATGGCAAGGGGGGATTCAAGCTTTCGTTGCGCGGCGAAGATCCCGAGTGGGATTTTCAAGTTCTGACGCGCGATCAGACTGCCCGACGGATCAACCCGGTCGATCCGTCGCAGAGTCTTGTTCTCCGCAAGGCGACTATGGACATCCCCCACGAAGGGGGACGTCGGTTTCGAATGGATTCTCCCGAGTACGCCATTCTGACCCGCTGGCTGGCGCAGGGGGCGAGAAACGATTCGGCTCAAGCGGTCCCGGTGACACAGTTAATCGTCGAACCGACCGAGGCGATTGTCATCGATCCGGACGACACGGTTTCGATTCGGGTCCGGGCGAAGTTCGCCGACGGTCGCGAGCGCGACGTGACGCGGCTGGCCGTCTATGACCTCTCACAGCCAATCGTCGAAGTGAGTCCTTCCGGAAAGGTTCAGCGGCTGAAACTTGGCGAGACGACCGTCGTCGCGCGGTATCTGTCGCAACAGGCGGCGGTGCGGTTGGCGTTCATTCCGAATCGCAGCCCCAGCGACTGGCGCGGTCCAGCGCCCGCGAACTTCATCGACGAGCTGGTCCTCAGTCGGTTGCGCGCGTTGCGAATCAATCCCGCCGACCCGACGACCGATTCTGAATTCGTCCGCCGGGTGCATCTTGATCTCATCGGACTGCCTCCCACGCTGGAGGCGGCCCAAAGCTTTATCGCTGACAATCACCCCGAAAAGCGGGCGCGATTGATTGACGAACTGCTCGACCGCCCGGAATTCGCCGACTATTGGGCGCAAAAGTGGGGCGACCTGCTGCGGAACGAGGAACGGACACTCGACCGCAAGGGAGTGCAGGATTTTCACGCCTGGATCCGCGCCGGAATCGATGCCGACAAACCAGTCGACCAGTTCACCCGAGAATTGATCGCGTCGCGCGGCAGCACCTACGCCGAGCCTGCCACCAATTATTATCGCGCCCTCCGCGATCCGATCGAACGCTCGGAAACGACCGCACAGGTCTTTCTGGGGGTTCGACTGCAATGTGCGAAGTGCCACAGCCATCCGTTTGATCGCTGGACTCAGGATGACTACTACCGGTGGGGGGCACTCTTCGCGCGGGTTGATTATCGCATCCTCGAGAACCGCCGAACCGACACCAATGACTCGCATGAATTCGACGGCGAACAGATCGTTTTCATGAAGCGCGCCGGCGAGGTCGCCGACCCGCGGACGAACGCCCCCGCCCTCCCCAAATTTCTGGGGGGAAGCGTCGTTGAGCGCGAGGACGATCGACTTTGGCGATTGGCCGACTGGCTGGGGAATCGCGACAACGAGCGCTTCATCGCGACGCAGGTCAACCGCATCTGGTACCACTTGATGGGTCGCGGAATCGTCGACCCGATCGACGATTTCCGGGCGACAAATCCTGCTTCGAATCCCGAGTTGCTCCAGGCGTTGTGCGCGGACTTCACCCGTCACGACTGTCGGCTCAAGCACTTGGCGCGTGTCATCTGCAATTCGCGGGTCTATCAATTCTCCGTCCGCACCGATGCGACGAACGCCGACGACGAGACAAACTTTTCCCACGCCCGTCCGCAACGGCTGGCCGCCGAGGTACTACTCGATGCGCTCAGTCAGTCTACGGAAGTCCCGCTGTCGTTCGCGGGGTATCCTGCGGGATATCGTGCCGGCGAGATTCCGGGAATCCGCGCAGGGCGCGATCGTGACCGGGGACAGACGGCGTTTGATTCCTTTCTGAAACTGTTCGGGAAGCCGCCCCGACAGCAATCGTGCGAGTGCGAGCGGTCGAATGAACCGACGTTGTCACAGGCGTTGAATCTGGTCAGTGGCGATGTGGTCGCCGAAATGCTGACGCAGAAAGGCAACCGACTGAGCCGACTGTTGAAGGAAAATCTTCCCATCGGCACCATCGCCGACGAACTGTTCTGGTGCGCCCTCAGTCGCCCCGCCTCCAGCGAAGAACTCGCTGCCGTGCAGGCGCATGTCGCGATGGCGGCCGATCCGCGAGCCGCCTGGGAGGATGTGTTCTGGTCGCTGCTGAATTCGCGGGAGTTTTTGATGAGGCGATGAATCGCTGGTCTTTTACTCCGCACGGCCTCAAGACAGACGATTCGCGTCCCTAGACCCCATCCGGCTCGCCCGGATGGTGAATGAGATCGGCAGCTAGAAAAATGCCCCACTCTCTTGAGCAAGACCCCATCCACCTCGTGTGGATTGGTGAATGAGATCCTCGCTCTGTCAGACAAGATCGGGTTCAAACGCAGCCCGTCCGAATCCCACAGCGATTGGTCGCCAATTGTCGCAGGGGACGCGAAACGCATTCATGCCGTGCAAAAGGTTGGACATCGCTGGTGGCACCCGTCGACTTGGTTGCCAACGTCGTGGGTGGCAGACAGAGCGAAGATCTGATTCACCAATCCACACAAGGTGGATGGGGTCTGGACCGCGCAATGGGGTATTGGGATTAGCCTTCGATCTTTCTCCCCATCCGCTCAAGGCGGATGGGGCCGTCACCAAAACCAGCCGCCAATCGGCTTTCGCAAGACCCCTTTGGACTCAATCGCAATGTCGCGTTTTCGGCCGCGTGGAGTACAATTCAGATTTCGAATTGCCAGTACGACCTGACCCCGGTTCCGTTCCCACCGCCGCTGTGGATGCCCCATGACTCCCAACACCCGACCAGACAGCCGCCGGTTCTCACCACTCAACGCGATCGCAGACATCCCCCGGCGGACGTTGCTGCAAGCGGGAGGCGCGGGACTGTTGGGACTCAGTTCGCCGAAGCTGTTCGCCGCCTCCGCCGCTCAGGGAAACCTTAAACCCCGCGCGAAATCGGTGGTGTTTCTGTATCAGTTCGGCGGTCCGAGTCATGTCGACACGTTTGACATGAAGCCCGAAGCACCCGAGGGGATTCGCAGCCTGTATCGACCCATCGCGACCAGTGCGCCGGGGATTGAGATCTGCGACCGGCTTCCCGCCTGCGCCCGTGTCATGGACAAAGTGACGCTCGTGCGCACTGTTCACCACAGCATGAAGAACCACAACTCGGCGGCCTACCAGGCACTCACGGGTCGCGCGCCGTCAGTTGACGATATCCGCTTGCGCGACACGATTGAACTGTTTCCCGCGTACGGTTCCGTTGTCGATCGTCTCGCCCCCAACACCGACGGCATGCCGACGTTTGTGGCGTATCCCTACGTCATCCGAGACGGCGCGATCACTCCCGGTCAGCACGCCAGTTTCCTGGGAAAGACGCACGATCCACTGCTCGTCACCGAAGATCCGAACCGGCGAGATTTTCGCCTGCCGGAACTCAGTCTGCCATCCAACCTGTCGCTCGACCGGTTGCAAAATCGCCGGTCGTTGCAACGCGTGATCAATCGCCAGACCGAATCGCAGGAGACCGCCGCTTCAGGGGGGGAACTCGATCCGTATTACGATCGGGTTCTGGCCATGTTGCAGTCACCTAAAGTTCGGTCGGCGTTTGACCTCTCCACCGAGCCAGAGGCCGTCCGGGAACAGTACGGGCGCACCACGTATGGCCAGGGATGTCTCTTGGCACGCCGTCTGGTCGAGGCGGGGGTCAAATTCGTCAACGTCTATTTCGCTTCGAGTATCGGCGGTCAGAGCAAGACGACCGGCGGATGGGACACCCATGGTTTTAACGACACGCGGCAATACCCGATTCTCGACGCCTGGCATCTGCCGCTGACCGACCAGACACTGCCGGTGTTCCTCAACGATCTGGATGAGCGCGGGTTGCTGGATACGACGCTGGTGGTGTGGATGGGTGAATTCGGACGGACTCCGCGGCTGAACGCGAACATCAGCCGCGACCACTGGCCGATGTGCTACACCACGCTTTTGGCGGGCGGTGGCGTGAAGCGGGGCTACGTTCACGGCCGCTCCGACAAAAACGGTGCCTATCCGGATCGGGACGGCGTGCCGGTGGAAGACCTGGCGGCCACGTTGTTCCACCTCCTGGGAATCGACCCGGCGACCGAACTGTTCGACCGACTCAACCGCCCCCTTCCAGCGGCCGCGGGGAAAGTCGTCACGGGACTACTAAGTTAACCAAGTTCGAAAGGAGCAAATCGAGGCGGGCGCAGCGGTTTGTATACTCCACGCGGCCGAAAACGCGACATTGCACTTGAGCCGGATGGGGTCCTGGGGACGCGAATCGTCTGATTTGACGCCGTGCGGAGTATAACGACTTTTCGGCCGCAGTTTCGCCAACCAAAGGGGATACACCCGCGCAATTCGTTCTGCGTGGCACCCGAGCGCCCAGAATGACACGGCGGCAGTTGACTTTCACTTCAATTTCTGGCAATCTGAGGTTCCTACGCGCCTCGCAGGAGTAATCACAGTGGATGACATAGCCTTTGAATTGACACTGGCGGGAATTCGAAACGGCAACGCCGAGGTGGTCGACAGTTTTATACGCACTTATCAACCCATTGTCGAAGCGTACGCGAGGGACTGCGATGGGGATGGGAAACTCCCCAACCAATACGGGCGATCCGATGTTGTTCAGTCCGTACTGGTTCAGTCGCTTAAGGTCGTTCGTCGGGAGTATCCCATCGCCGGTCCCGAGGGATTTCTCGGACTTCTGCGGGTGATCACGAGAAACAAGTGGAAGAGCTTGATTCGAAAACAGATCCATAGGGGAAGGCCGCCGGTCTCGCTCGAGAATGCCACTGACGACTCGAACCCACTGAGCTTTTTGGCGACGGACCCGGGCAAATCACCCAGCGAAGTCGTAACCGATCGCGACCTGGCGAACGTCGCGCTCATGTTGATGGATCCCGCGTGTCGGGACATCTGGCACCAGCGCTGTCAGGGGAAATCGTGGAAGGAGATCGGAGAGGCCGCCAACAAACGGCCGCACACGATGGAGGTCAAGTTTGCCAGAGAGTTGGACCGGATCAGTCGAGTACTTTTTCCGGACGAAACGGGGACCCGCTCTGAAACCGGGTAGGCCGGGGAGGCGACGATGACGTGCCAGATTCCATTTTTTTT
>CAMATH010000095.1 GCA_945860955.1 Planctomicrobium piriforme | reverse complement strand
GCCTGGCTCAATCGCTTTACCCTGTCCCTGCTCAAGCAGCATCCCGGCAAGGACAGTGTCGCAATGAAACGCAACAGTTGCTCATGGAGCATCGATTTTCTCGTCGAAACTATCACTGTTGTAGGGAAAAAGTGAGCGCTGGCCCTGATCCTGTCCCCATTTTTTTGTCCGTAGTAACCTGTCGCGGAGTCGAATGACCGGATTCGGAGTGGAAAAGAAAAAAAATAGACGGGATGAAGAGGATGAACAGGATTGACAGAGCGCAGATCGGACTCATCATGTGAGCAATGTGACGTCGGTTCAAAGCGGTTCGGTCGCCTGGCGAGCGTAACTGTCCGCAAACAGCGGCTCGATTTGCTACTCCGAGCCGGGGTAGCAAAACAAACTGTGGCGAATTCGATAAGGTTCCGGGTCACGTAGCCGTTCCATGAGTACTTCGTCGCCGCGAATCTCTTCGATGGCTTTGAGATAGTCGTTCCACAGCACCTCGGCGGTCGCTTCGGAACCAAACGCCCGGCGGTCTTGCGATTCGGCGGTCAGCATCGCACTGGCGGTCGTGACCAGCCAGACGATTAGCGCCCACGCACCCAGGATTCGCCAGCCGCCAAATGACACAATCGCGACCCGACCAGTCCAGGAGCCGCCGGGCAGATCGGCGGGAGAGTTCATTCGCAGCTTCGTACCCCACACCCAATTCCAAACCGATCGGCCAGCGGCCCCGGGGGTAAATGCCATCGCAAGGGCGACCAACATCAACGCTGAAAGTCCGAATCCGACGGGGAGCCCCTGGCTGACGACAAATTGGGACCCGCCGTTGTGTGAAATCCGATCCGAGCCGTACCACGGCCATGCGAGCATGCGGGAGTTTTCAACTTCCCAAATCCAGTAGTCGTTAAACATGTCGTCTCGAAACTCCAACCACCAGTCGTGTCGATCCAAAACGTCTGTGAATTCGGCGAGAAAACTGTATTCAGCCGAAGTAATCACCGATTGGTAGAGCAAGCCCCAGCCGACGAATCCACCGATCGCAATTATCATAATCGCGATACGCACGGGGCGGTTGACCGCAAGTCGCGAGCCAAGAATCCGCCGAACCAACCAGATTTCGAGGACTCCAAATCCGATGGCGGGAATCCACAAAACGCACTGATTCGCAGGTTCGACGCCCAAACCCGTGTAGTCTACAAAGACGAGCAGGATGAGCAGCGCTGCCAACGTCATTCCGAAAAGAGCGGCAAACAGGGTCAGAATTCGGGTGATTTGACTCGAGACGTGCGTCGCGAAAGGTTTCTTCAATGGCAATCGGGACAATAAGCCCCCGATCGCGCCCAACACGACCAGGAAAAGGCCAATAACAAGCAACCTGTTACGCGTCAGCTCTGTGATCCAGAGAAGCTGGGTGCTGTTGAGGCCCCGCAGTTCGTCAACCCGTTCGAGTGCCGCTTCGCTGATTAACAGGTTGAGCATGGTTTCGGAGGAGGGGGCCGGAACCAGGGAATTTTCGATTTCACGGTCACGGCGAGATTTGACCAATTCTTCGTCTGTCGCCGCGATTTTCTTCAGTCGATAGTCGAAAGTCGGGGACCGAGGTACGGTGCATTCCCAATATTGACGGATTTCCGCAACATCGGGTCGCTCGAAAAGGGCTTCTGCCCATGCGACATCTTCTGAGATTCTGATGAAAGGAAACAACCGTTGCGCCCACCTCCGCCGTTCGGTTCGGTCGAACGGAATCCATCCGAGGGCTCGAAGAACAGAGACTCGATCATCTTGCAAATCGACCAACGGAGTTTCTTTGGGCAATTCGGCGAAATGATTGTGTAACGTCCGGGCGGCGCGAATCCGTGCGAGATCGGAGGGACTCATCGGCGAATGAGCTGCCTCCTCGTCCAATTTCACCAATATCGCAACCTGTTGAAGAGCAGGAGCCGCGAGGTACTGGTAGAGCGAGTTGCGCGGATCGTGCCGAACCGCTTCGGCGAACTGTTCCAGTCGGCTTTGGCCCTGTTCAGGAAACATGTCGGCAATTTCGCGACCGAGCCGTTTGGATCGGGCCAGTGTCCGCCAGAGACGCGGTTCATCCGGGGCGAATTGATGCATCCGTTTCCACACCCGCGCCGCCCCTCGAACGTACAACGAACTCTCGTTTTCGTCGCGGAAAGAATTCAAATCCGCCAGAGTGAGAAACAAGCCAATCGACTCCAGGCAGCGATCCGCCGACGGCGTGGTGCTGTCCAGTTCTCGTTCGACCAACTCAATCCAGACGTGAGCTGGTTTCGCAAGTTCAACGGGTTCCTCTTCATCCAGTGGCGAATAGATGAGTCCGAATGTTGTGCTGTACCAATCGAACTGCAGCGTTTCGCGCGCGGGTTCGGACGTGAACCCCTTCCACGTCACCCACGCCGCCAAGAAGAACACCAGCCCCCAGGCGATGCGACGGATCGCGATCGAAAACGACAGCCGGGTCGCCTTCGGATCCAAATTCGTCGCGGACTGAGGCGGTGCTGGTCCGTCCGAGAGCGGCGAGCCGTGCGTGGCGTTTTCGTTCATGGGGGGCGGAACCAGCACTGGAAAACGCGGTCGAACATCACCGAACTGCAACGCGTCCGGAAAGTGGATAGATTCGATTCTTCAAGTTATCCATACGCGGAATCAAAAGCCACGGAAGCGCACGGAAGGTCACGGAAACGAAGGGGGAGGCCACGCGGATAACGACGCGGTGCCACACGCTTTGTTCGGGGCGCATTTTCGCCTTGCCGGTTGATCTCGCTGAGGTCGTCCGGAATTGGAGACGGGATGGCAAACATCCTCTTTATCCTTTTCATCCTCTTCATCCTGTCCCCCTTTTTTCGTCCGTTGTAACCTGTTGCGGAGTCGAATGACCGGATTCGGAGTGGAAAAGAAAAAATTAGACAGGATGAAGAGGATGAAAGGGATGAACAGGATTGTCTCAGTGACGGTCCAACCTGGTTGTTGGGGGGGCGGGGCTGGTAATTGAGTGTTCTCCCACTCGTCCCCCGTTGATGATCGTGTTTTTCGCATCAAAACTCCTGTCGCTGGCACGTTCGGGTGCGATCGAGTTACAGTGCCGGCCGCGATTCCACGGGGATGGTTCGGTTTCATCCGCGGTCGCGGTTCCTTCCGCAAACAGTCCATGATGCCGACGATCGATCTGAGTTGGGTGCGTGACCAGTTTCCCGGACTCCATCATCAGCAGAACGGGAATTCCGTCGCGTTTTTCGATGGGCCGGCAGGCAGCCAGGTGCCGCGCTCGGTCGCCGATGCGGTCAGCCGGTACCTGCTGGAAACCAATTCTCAGCACGGCGGAGTGTTCGAGGTCAGTCGGGAGAGCGACGCCATTCTCGAACGGGGACATCAGGCGCTCGCCGACTTCCTGGGGGCGCGCGATCCGGGTTGCATCGCCTTCGGTGCCAACATGACGACCCTCACGTTCGCCGTCAGCCGGGCCATCGCCCGCACCTGGCAGCCGGGGGATGAAGTGATTGTCACCCGGCTGGATCATGAAGGGAACGTCAGCCCCTGGGTGCTGGCGGCCCGCGACGCGGGGGCGGTGATCAAACGCGTTGAAGTCAACCTGGAGGATGGAACGCTCGACCAGCAGAGTTTTCTTGACGCTTTGTCCCCCAGGACGAAACTGGTCGCCGTCGGTCTGGCCTCAAATATCACCGGCACGATCAATCCGGTCCGGTCGATGATTCGAGCGGCACATGACGTGGGTGCCCTGACCTACGTCGACGCGGTTCACTTCGCACCTCACGGGCTGGTGGACGTGATGGACCTGGAGACCGACTTTCTCGTTTGCTCGGCGTACAAGTTCTTCGGTCCGCATCTGGGGGTTTTGTACGGCAAGCGGTCGCATCTGGAAGAGTTGCAACCTTACAAACTGCGGGTGGCGACCAACGACCTTCCGGGGAAGTGGATGACCGGGACGGCGTGTCACGAAGGGATCGCCGGCGCGCTCGCGTGCGTAGACTATCTCGCCGCGCTCGGGCGGCGTCTGGGGTCGCCGGTTGAATCGCGGCGCGGAGCGATTGAATCGGCGATGGGCGCGATCCAGCAGTACGAACAGCAGCTCGCCCGGCGAATGCTGACCGGGCTGGCCGCTCTCCCGGAGTTTCAACTATGGGGCATTCGCGATCTCCATCGGCTGGATGAACGGGTTCCCACCTTCTCGATCACGCACCCGCGGCATTCGCCGCAGGAGATGGCGGCTCACCTGGCGACGGTCGGCTGTTACGCGTGGGCGGGCAATCACTACGCGTTGTCGTTCAGCGAGGCGGCCGGGCTGGAACCGAATGGAACGCTGCGGATTGGATTGCTGCACTACAACAGTGCCGACGAGGTCGACCGCGTTTTGGCCGAATTGTCTCGACTCGCGTAGGCGTTCGTATAAAATCCCCCCATGTCCCACTCCCACTCCAAGTACCGGGTGCGCGTCACGAAAGACCACCTGGTTTTTAGCGCGGCACATTTCATCACGTTCGCGGGGAACATCTGCGAGCGGCTGCATGGCCACAACTGGCGGGTGGCGGTGGAACTCGCCGGCCCGCTCGACGAGAACCAATACGTCTTCGACTTCATCGCCCTGCGCGACGCGGCGCAGCAGATCGTGGCGGAACTCGATCACAGTCTGTTGTTGCCCACACTGCATCCGAAAATTCGGGTTCAGGCGGGACCGACGGAAGTGGAAGTGCGTTTCGAAGAACGGCGCTGGATTCTCCCGCGGGAAGACTGCCGGCTGTTGCCGGTGGCCAATACGACCGCCGAATTGCTGGCCGACTGGTTCGCGGGGGAACTGATCCAGCGTTTGCCAGCGGCGGATCTGGCCCGAATGGAATCGCTCCAGGTCGAAGTGGAGGAAAATTTCGGCCAGTGGGCGATTTGCACGCGGCTGCTCGGGGAAGTCAGTGGGGGTTGAAGCCCCCACGACGTTGTCCGAGTTTCTGATTTTACCGAAACCGTTCAGGGGTCGCGGTACAGGGGCAGGTGTCGGTAATAGACTTCGAGGGTCAGCACGCACAGGCACGTGAGATAGAGCCGGCCCCCTTTTTCCGCGTTTTCATCGGGGTGGCCCGACGGTTTGGTCGGGTTCCAGCTTCCCGAGAGTTTGCCTCCCGAGCGGATCTGATTCTTCACCAGCTCGGCTCGGGCGAGATCGTTCCAGCCCTCCCAGGTGTCCCCTTGCAGGTTGTGCAGCATTTGGGCGGCGTAATACCACTGGTAGACATTCCGCCGGCCGGAATCCCAGTGCGGTGTCTGGTCCGGTTCGTTCAGGTAACGGGCACCGGCGAGCAGTGCCGGGTGATCGCGGGGCCACCCAAGATATTGCCGACAGAGCAGCCCTTCCGCCGTCATGGCCGGCGTGGCGGTTCGTGACGTCGGTTCGTATCGGTACCGCGCCCCATCCTCGAGTTGCACCAGATCGAGAAATCGCGTCGCCCGGTCCAGTGTTTCGGGCGGAGGTTCAATTCCCGCCATCCGGCCGGTTTGAATCGCCATGATCTGCCAGCCGAAGACCGAGAGGTCTCCCTCGCTTCCCCGGCGGTATTTCCACCCACCCGTCCGTGGATGCTGCGACTCGTGGATGAAGTTGAGGCCGTCGAGAACCGGCTGCTTGAGCGTAGGATCCCCCGTGAGCGCCAGACATTCGGCAAGCGCCATCGTCGCTTGGGCGTGGGCATAGAACGAGGCGTTCTCCCCTTCCTGGTTGGAGTCGAAGAAGTCTCCCTTCAGAAAGTCCCCCTGTTTCTGTACCCGCTTGAGCCATTCCACGCCCCGTTCCACACGCGCGCGATGTTCTCCCGTTTGAGGAGTGTGCCCCGCGCCCAGGAAACAGAGCAGGGCGAGCGCGGTCGCCCCGGTGTCGGTCTTGATCACGCCGGCGTCGGGATACCCTTGGTGGAGTTCCCAATGTCCGTCGGGCTTTTGAATCTGCGCCAGCCAGTTCAGGCCCCGCTTGACCGCCTTCTCGGTTTCGTCGTTTCCGCCCATTTCCTGAAGGGCGTCCGCCGGCCGGTCGGCGGACCGGGCCGCCAGGGCTCCAGCGACCTTCACCTCCGTCGGCGCGCGAACGGCTGGCGGGGCTTTCTCGGTGTCTCCCGCCGGCTTGGCCGTGGCATTCCCGGCGACCGCGACGGGAGCGATCGGTGCGACGGTGATCGGCATGGGCTCGCGCGCCGCCCTAGGAGGCTTCCGCGCGCCGAAGCCTCCCAGCATCGGCGTCAAATCGTCCTCGCGATTCTGCTGGATGACAATCACCGCCAGGATCACCAGAATCGCCACGTGCAGCGCCAGACTGATCCCCGCTCCCAGACTGAGTCTGCGGAGTTCCAGCCAGGTTCTGGCGAGCCACTGCTCGGGGGTTCGCACCGCCGACCGAAAGCGACCTCCCCGGGGCACGCGCGGCACCGGCTTCCCATCCTGCGTGGCGGGACGAGGCCGCACCGGCTTGGAAACGGCGGGTTCGTCTCCGTCAGAACGCTGTGGTGCTGTGCCAGACATGGGAAACGGCGTGTAGAGAGATTGAGGCCGCTGGGGATTCAGGTGCGATAGAAATCGACCGTCTGTCGCAACCCTTCGGAGAGCGTCGTCGCCCGCCAGTCAGGAAACAGGTCGGTGATCATCGCGGTGCGGGGCGAATCGTTGCTGGGTAGGCAGGGACCGTCGACGGTCAGGGTTCCCGCCGACCCCGGGACAATCCGCTCGATCGCAGCCACGATCTGTTCCACACTCGCCAGTTCACTGGGGAGATCGACGACATGGGCACCGGGGGGCGTTTCGAGCGCCGACCGGACAAAGGCCCGAGCGACATCCACCACATAATCGTACCCCAGCGCACCCCGGAAGCTGATGGTGAATGACTCTCCATGCGCCGCCGCCCGGGCCGCCAACGACGGTCCCGCCGAGATCCCCTGTTCCCGTTCCGGACCGTAAACCACATGCGGCCTCAGTCCGACGGACGGGAGTTGGAAGTGCATCCAGTACTGTTCTGCGACCAGTTCGCACGCTTTCTTGAAGGCACCGTAAAAGGAGGGGGGGCGGTTGGGGATCCGGGGACCGGCGTTTGCCGCCTCGCCCGGTTCGGGACCAAACACCGCCAGCGAACTCGCCCACGAGAGGCCGCGCACCTTGTGGATTCGGGCCGCTTCGAACAACACGGTCGTTCCCAGCATGTTGACTTCGCACCCGCGAATCGGGTCGGACTGGCAGTCGGGAGTGAGGAGCGCGGCGAGATGGATGACGTGGGAAACCGGGCCGTCGGCGAAGGCGCGGTCCAGCGCGGCACGGTCGGTGAGTTGTCCGCGATGAAACGCGATGGACTCGGCGGCCGGCCCGATGATGCGCTGCCAGCGGCGGCGGTTTTCCACCGCGTCGAACACGACTGGCGAGGCTCCGAGCGCCAGCAACTCGCGCAGCACCCAGGCACCAATAAAACCGCTCCCGCCCGTGACAAGCACACGGGGAGAACCAGTCGGGGAACCGGACATGAAAAATCTCAGCGGGGATGGGACGGGACGGAATCGGGAGTAACGATAGCATTCTTTCGCACGGGAAGCGCGGTTGCCAGTCGGCCGGTTCGAAAGATCGGCGGGGGTTTGACTGGCAAACACCCGCCGGATTGATTCCAATGTTCTCGACACCCGGTTTTGGCCCGTCGCGCGCCGACGGAGGAGCTGTGGGCTGTCTGGTGCGAAAGTCCCGTGGAGCGATCCGGTGCGTGCGCACCTGAAGGGCTTCGCGGAAATGTCATTGTTGAGGAGTCGTACACGATGAAGCGGATGTTGCTGATGGCGATGGTGGCGTGTCTGGTTGGCGTCTCTTTGAACGCCGCGGAAGACAAGCCCAAGTACACGATCAAGGAAGCGATGAAGCTGCACAAGGACAAGCTTCACGAGAAGTTCGAGAAGGGTGAAGCGACGAAGGAAGAGAAGGAAAAACTCCTCGAAGCCTACACCTCGATGGGCAAGCACAAGCCCCCGAAGGGTGACGATAAGGCCTGGAAGGAAAAGTGCGACGCCCTCGTGAAGGCGGTCAAGGACAACAAAGTCGACGACTTCAAGAAAGCCGTCAACTGCGGTGGCTGCCACGGCGCCCACAAGTAACCGATAGTTGCGCAAGCATCCTCGCGTTCGTGCCCGCCGACTCGGTCTTCGAGTCGGCGGGTATTTTTTTTCAACGGCCAGCATGGAAGCTGGTTTGAGTGCGTACGCCTTACGGAAAGAATTTGACAGGATGAAGAGGATGAAAGGGATGAACAGGATGGAGTCGCGCGCCATTCCTGCTCACTAAATAAGTGACTCAAATCGAAAAACTCCCGATCCACGCAATCGACAGCCGCCTCAGCAATCCTGTCCATCCTCTTCATCCCTTTCATCCTGTCTAAAAACTCAACGGCACGCTTGGAGGCGAATTGGGTGCCACGGCCAGCGAGCGCAGCGAGTCGGCCGTGCGAACATCAACGGACATGTCGGTTTAACGTCGGTTGATTTTGAAGCCGAAGCGGGCTTTGTTTTTCATCGACGCATCCGAACTGGCAAGGTCTCGCGGTTAGCCTCTTCGACGCCCCCGTGACGCTCGCACGGCCGACTCACGTTGGTCGCTGGCCGTGGCACCCGGCGCTGATTGCGCCGGGGGCGTTGTGTGTTGACGCTGGAATGCCCCGCCGTTGCGTTGGTCTGGTCGCCCAACTCTGCTATCCTGCGGCACACACCACAGAACCGCATTCTCAACCAAACCGTCGCCTCAAGGGGTTTGCACACGACCCGCCGCGACCGCTGGAGTTCCGCATGAAATTCGCTGGCAAATCGGCCCTGATCACGGGCGCGTCACTGGGCATCGGTCGAGCTGTCGCCCTCAATCTGGCTCGCCAGGGAGCCAACGTGGCGATCAACTTCCGCTCGCACCGCGACGCCGCCGAAGAGGTCAAAGCCGAGATTGAAAAACTTGGTCGAAAGGCGATTCTGGTCCAGGCCGACGTGTCCGATCAGTCGGCGGTGGAAGGGATCGTGGCGCAGACCGTCAAGGAATTCGGAAGCCTCGACTGTTTCGTCTCGAACGCGGTCTACAGCGATCGCGAACTGATGATCGACGCCAAGATGGAAGGGTTCAAACGCACGATCGACGTCACCATGTGGGGGGCGTTTTACGGCGTCCGCGCAAGCGCCCAGCAGATGGTGAAGCAGGGGCGCGGCGGCTCGATCGCCGTCGTCAGCTCTCCTCACGCCGTTCTCGCGATTCCCACCGCCATGGCCTACAACATGTCAAAGGCGGCGATCGACCACATGGCCCGTACGGCGGCGATCGAACTCGCGTGTCACAAGGTTCGGGTGAACATCGTCCATCCCGGCTGGATCGACACCCCGGGTGAGCGGAAATTCTTCTCAGAAGACCAAATCGCTCAAGGAGCGACGAAACTTCCCTGGGGCCGCATGGGAAGCCCCGAAGAAATCGCCGGCGCGATCACGTTTGTCCTGAGTCCCGACGCCGACTACATGACCGGCAGCACGCTCACCATCGATGGCGGCGTGAGCCTTCCCTGGTGGTCGAATCGCGCTTCGGGCGAGATGTAATCTGACCGCCCCCAGTCGTCTCCCGGCGACCACCAGTCCCTCCTTGCTCATCTGTTTCTCCACGTTCTCGTTTCTCCACGCGGAGCTGCTGCGAAATGTCCGGCGTCAACATCACCAGTGTGCTGCAGGAAACCCGAAAGTTCCCCCCGGCCAAAGAATTCAGCGCGACCGCGCATGTGAAATCCGAAGCCGAGTACGATGAACTGTGGTGGAAGGCGAAGGACGACCCCACCGGTTTCTGGGGCAGCATGTCGCAGAATCTCGACTGGTTCGAGCCTTTCGACACAGTGCTGGAAGGGGAGATGCCGAACACGAAGTGGTTCGTGGGAGGCCGGCTCAACGCGTCGTACAACTGCGTCGACCGCCATTTGAAGACGTGGCGGAAAAACAAGGCGGCGATCATCTGGGAGGGAGAGCCGGGCGACACCCGTGTTCTCACGTATCAGGATCTTCATCGCGAGACCTGCAAGTTCGCGAACGTACTTAAGAGTCTCGGGGTTCAATCCGGCGATCGGGTGACGATCTACATGCCGCTGGTGCCGGAGATCATTGTCGCGATGCTCGCCTGCGCTCGGATTGGCGCGGTTCACTCGATCATCTTCGGCGGTTTCAGCGCCGACGCGGTCGCTGAGCGAAATAACGACGCGCAGGCGAAAGTGGTGATCACGGCGGACGGGGGCTGGCGCCGGGGCAAAGAGGTCGAACTCAAACACGCTGTCGACGAGAGCCTCGAAAAGTCCCACACGGTGCAGCAGGTTGTCGTGCTGCGCCGCACCGGGACGCCGATCACGATGGTTCCGGGTCGCGATCACTGGTGGCACGACCTGATGGCCGAGGCGTCGCCCGATTGTGAAGCCGCGTCGCTCGACAGCGAACACCCTCTGTTCATTCTCTACACGTCGGGCAGCACGGGTAAGCCGAAGGGGGTGTTGCACAGCACCGCCGGCTACACGCTGGGGACAATGATGACCTCAAAGTGGGTCTTCGACCTCAACGACACCGACACTTATTGGTGTACCGCCGACGTGGGCTGGATCACTGGTCACAGCTATGTCTGTTACGGCCCGCTCGCCAACGGCGCGACGGTGATGATGTACGAAGGGGCTCCCAACTGGCCGCACGACGGGCGGTTCTGGGAGATCATCGAGAAGTACAAGGTCACGATTTTCTACACCGCGCCGACCGCGATCCGTTCGTTCATCCGTTGGGGGGATGAATGGCCCAACAAGCACGACCTCACCAGTCTGCGACTGCTGGGATCGGTGGGGGAGCCGATCAATCCCGAGGCGTGGATGTGGTACCACAAAGTGATTGGTGGCGAACGCTGCCCGATTGTCGACACGTGGTGGCAGACCGAGACCGGCTCGATCATGATCAGCCCGCTTCCCGGCGCGACGACCACCAAACCCGGAAGCTGCACCCGGCCGCTTCCTGGAGTCGTCCCAGACATCGTCTCGAAAGAGGGGGAAAGCCTTCCGGACAATACCGGGGGGTTGCTGGTGATGCGGCAGCCTTGGCCTTCGATGCTCCGAACGCTCTACAACGATCACGAGCGGTTCCTGAAGACCTATTTCAGCGAGATTCCCGGCTGTTATTTCGCAGGGGACGGCGCGCGGCGGGATGAGGATGGCTGCTACTGGGTGATGGGTCGCGTCGACGACGTCTTGAACGTCTCGGGACATCGCCTGAGTACCATGGAAGTCGAAAGCGCCCTGGTGTCTCACCCGCTGGTGGCCGAGGCGGCCGTGGTCGGGTTCCCGCACGAAATCAAGGGAGAGGGGATCTGCTGTTTCGTCACGCTGACCACTGGCGACGGCGACGACGCGCTCAAGCAGCAGTTGAAAGATCACGTCCGCAAGCAGATTGGCGCGCTCGCCAGTCCCGACATGATACGGTTCAGCAACGCGTTGCCCAAGACCCGTTCCGGTAAGATCATGCGGCGGTTGCTGCGAGACATCGCCGCCGGCCGCGAACGAGTGCAAGACACCACAACGCTGGAGGACTATGGCGTGCTGGCGAAGTTGCGGGCGAGCGAAGAATAGCGGCCCCGCAGGAGTGTCGAACTTCGAAGGCGGGAGGTCGAAAGGAATTCGAAGTTCGAAGCCCCAGTCGTTTGGTTGGGCGCTGGGTAACGGGAGTTTCTTTCGACAAATGGCCGCGTGAATTTTCGAATCCAGGACGCGATGAGTTCCGACCGCCCCCCCACCCCCGCGATGCAGCGCTACTTGGAAGTCAAGTCGCAGCATCCGGGGACGATGTTGCTGTTTCGGATCGGGGACTTCTACGAGCTGTTTTACGAAGACGCTCAGGACGCCTCGCGGGCGCTGGGAATTACGCTCACCACGCGTGACAAAGGGTCGACTAACCCGATCCCGATGGCGGGGTTTCCGTACCATCAGCTCGACAATTATCTCCGTCGGCTGATCCAGGCCGGGTTTCGCGCCGCCGTCTGCGAACAGGTCGAAGATCCCGCGGTCGCGAAGGGGATCATTCGGCGGGAGGTGACGCGGGTCGTCACACCGGGGACACTCACCGACGACGCCCTCCTCGACCCGCGTGAGAGCAATTTCCTGGCATGCGTCGTGTGGGACAAAGATCGGCCGGCGGGATTGGCGTGGCTGGAATTGTCGACCGGTCGGTTCCTGGCGACCGAGCTGCCACCGGAAGGACTCGCCGACGAGTTGGCGCGGTTACAGGCTGCCGAGTGCCTTGTTCCGGAAGATGCGCCCCATCTTCCCGCACTGGCGGCGACCCTGGGGGTGGCGATGCCCGGGCACGGTCCGTCGACTCCGGGTCGAACCCTGCTGACGGAACGCCCTCCGTGGAGTTTCGCCGCCACGCACACGCGGGAGCTGTTGCGCACCCATTTCGGTGTGAACACGTTGGCGGGGTTTGGGTGGGAAATCGAGGAGACGCCAGCGATCTGGGCGGCCGGTGCGCTTCTGGAGTATGTTCAGGAGACGCAAAAAAGCGCGCTGCCTCATATCGAGAAGCTCGAACCGTTCCAGCGCGGTTCGACCTTACAGATCGACGAGGCGACCCGCCGAAGTCTGGAAGTGTCGCGGACGTTGCGCGACGGGCAGCGTTCCGGGTCGCTGCTGTTTGCGATCGATGAAACCGTCACCGCGATGGGGGCCCGCTTGCTGGCCGACTGGGTCTCGAATCCGCTGACCGATGTTGCCGCGATCGACCGTCGACTTGACGCGGTCCAGGAACTGTTCGATCAGCCCGCCCTCGCCCGCGAACTGCGCGAAGCGCTGGGCAAGATGTACGACCTCGCCCGACTCACCGCGCGCGTCGCCACGGGGCGGGCCAGTCCCCGCGACCTGCGTTTCCTGGCGAACACGCTGGTGCTGCTCCCGAGTTTGTGTGGCAAGCTCGATCGGTGCACCAGCGCGGGATTGCGCGACGTACGCGACAAACTGGACCCTTGCGCCGATGTCCTCGGTCCCATTGACGCGGCCCTAGTCGACGAACCGCCCCTCTCGGTGCTGGACGGTGGCGTGATTCGTTCGGGCTACCATCCCCAGCTTGATGAGTTACGCGATCTGGCGCGGGGTGGTAAAGAGTGGATCGCGCGGTATCAGGCGCAGGAAATCGAGCGGACCGGCATCCCCAGTCTGAAGGTCGGATTCAACAAGGTCTTCGGCTATTACCTCGAAATCACCGCGGCACAGGCGGCGAAGACCCCGATCCCTCCCGACTACATCCGCAAGCAGACGCTGAAGAACCAGGAGCGATTCATCACTCCGCAGCTTAAAGAGCATGAAGAAAAGGTGCTGCGTTCGGAGGAACGGTCGAAGAGTCTCGAGCAGGAGCTGTTTACAGAATTACGGCAACGGGTGGCTGGCGAGGGACGTCGGCTCAAACAGACCGCCGAGGCCCTGGCGCAGCTAGACGTCCTGGCGGGACTGGCCGTGCTGGCCACGCAGCGCAACTACTGCCGGCCGGTATTGACCGCGGAACCGATTCTCGAGATCCGTGAAGGGCGACATCCCGTACTCGACAAGCTGCAGCCTTCGGGACAGTTCGTGCCGAACGACACGTTGCTGGGAGGGGACCACGGTCGATTGCAGATCATCACCGGTCCCAATATGGCCGGCAAGAGTACGTACATCCGACAGACGGCACTTTTGACCATTCTCGCCCAGATTGGTTCGTTCGTTCCTGCCAAGTCGGCGAAACTGGGGGTGGCCGATCGGATCTTCGCCCGGGTCGGGGCCAGCGACGAACTGAGTCGCGGGCAGAGTACGTTCATGGTCGAAATGACCGAGACCGCGCGGATTCTGCATCAGGCGACCGAGCGGAGCCTGGTGGTTCTCGACGAAATCGGCCGCGGAACCAGCACGTATGACGGAATTTCTCTCGCCTGGGCGGTGACAGAGTTTCTGCACGACATCGCCGGCAGTCGGACGTTGTTTGCCACGCACTACCATGAACTTACGGAATTGTCGCAGACGTTGCCTCAGGTGCGGAACTGGAATGTGGCGGTCCGCGAGCAGGGGGACGGGATCGCTTTCCTGCACAAAATTGTCGCGGGGTCGGCGGACAAAAGTTATGGGATCCACGTCGCCCGGCTCGCGGGAATCCCCCTGCGGGTGGTCGACCGGGCGCGTGTGATTCTTGAAACACTGGAAGCCGACCATCTCGACAAGAACGGCAAGCCGAAGGTTCCTCCAAGAGAAAACCCCAATCGCCGGGGGAAGCAACTGCAACTGTTCAAAGTGATTGAACACCCGGTTCTCGATCGCATTCGTGAGATGAAGACCGAACTGCTGTCGCCGGATGAGGCGTTGAGTGCGCTCAGTGCGATTCAGAAGGATTTGAAAGAGAATCCGTAGTTCACGGCTCGACGAGGGACGGCGGCGCAAGGTTCATTTTCAATGCGATCGTGCGAGCGCCACAAGGGTTGTAAAGAGGTTCAGGACGTGCCACCGCGCAGAAAGTGACCCCGACCGAGTATCCTTCGGTCGGGGTCGGGTTGTGCTGTTAGAACACGTCGGCGGTATCCGTTTAATTCGCGTCTCAGATTGACGCCGCTGTGCTCAGCCATTGAGCTACACCCGCGTTCAAACGCGAGAGCGGGCGACGGGATTTGAACCCGCATCCAACGGCAAGGGACGCGAAACTTGATCCGACGATCAGCACGTATACTGACGCTGGGGTAAGAATCTGTTGCTCAGGTCCTGCCTCTGCTGATTGGGCTATCCCGCCGGTCGAACGAAAAGTGGCGGGAGAAGGGTTTGCACCTTCACTGACGGACCGTATCAATTTGAGTCTGAGGCTGAGTCTGTACTCCCATTCAAAGTCTATTTCAATTCCCGCGGAAAATGAAGTTCAGAATCGCTTCCCCGGTCTTTTTCTTTTCGATCTCGAGGCCGTTCGCCTCTTCGCGGGCCCCCTTGACCGCGTCGGAAAGCTGGTGTACCCGTTCGAGGAGCCGGTTCCGCTCCTTCGCGGGAATCGCCCCGCTGTATTTGATGGTCGTCCACGTTCCTACCGTCAGATCTTCATAATACATCTCGACCTGCGCGGGGTGTTCTTTCGTCGCCTCGTACTTCACATGGCTTTTCGGGGTCTTCTTCGTGCGAGTCGTCTGGTACGGTTCTGAGGCGAAACAGTCCTGGGCCGGGTTGAATTCCCAACGCTCTCCCGAGTCGCGTACCGGCAGTTTTTCGAGAAACGTGTTGAGATCAACAAGCTGCTTTTCGAGGAACAACAGGTGCGTCACCGGGACCTGTGCGAGGACCACTTTCCCGTCGACCTTGATGTCGGCTTTCGCCTGGCAGTTCGCCCAGTCCTGTGTCGCAACAACGTCAAACAGCTCGCCCAGTTCTTTGGTCACCCGGTCAATCACTTCGATCACCTTGAGCTGGACCTGCTTACTCTCCGGGGGCTGCGGCTCGCCGGCTTCGTCCTTGGGCTTGTAGGTTCGCGAGATCCCCGCGAGCAGGTCGGGCTTCTGAAGTTGGTGGTAAGCCTGCGTCAGAGCCTCCTTCGCCTGGGTCTTCTTGCCGTTCTGAATGGCGATGATCTGGTTGAGCTTTGGCATCGAAACCTCCGGGGAAATGGCGAAGTCTGAATGACGAATCCATGACGAAATCTGAAGCACGAAGAGCTCCGGCGCTCTCGGCACTGCGACTACTGATTGTGGATTTCTGCACGACGTGATTCAATACCGACACTGAAAATTGGTTTAGGTTCAACTGAGATCTCAATCACCGTCATCGAATGCGATAGGTCACATAGAAACGACATCTTCAGAACCAGATTCAAATCTCGCGTTGATTCCAGAGTCATTGGGAACTCTTTCGATCGACCAGCCGGCTGACGCCAGGCCGTTCGCCGACCGGCGGGCTGACGATGGCCGGGAGGGAGGTGTCGAATTCCGTCCCGATTCTTGTCGAATGCCGGCACGATTCCCATAATCAGCCGGTTGGATTCGTCTGGCTTCGACTCGTTCCCGGTGGCTGACGCCGCCGCGACGGGTTGTGGCCTGTAACCCTTTGTGTTCGTGCCGCACTTGCAGGAGCGCGCATGTTTCGTCGTTTCGCAGTTTTCGCCGGTTTGTCGCTGGTCGGGTTGACCGCCGGGTTCGTCGCTTTCGCCGCCGAGAATGCCCAGCAGGGGTTCACCACACCCGAGACCGCAGCGGCCGATCCCGACTTCGCCCTGCAAGGGGAATACGCCGGGAAGGAAGTGGCGTTGCAGGTGGTCGCCCAGGGGAATGGAAAATTCCTGGTGGTCGCATATCGCGGTGGACTTCCCGGAGCGGGCTGGAACGGAACCCAGAAGCAGGACGCCGAGGAAGATGCCGCCGAGGTTCGTAAACAGATCGCCGACCTCGAATTGAAAAAGGTCGACCGTAAAAGTCCGACGCTGGGGGCGAAGCCGCCGCAGGGGGCCGTCGTTCTCTTCGACGGAACCGAGGCGACCTTCAAACAGCATTGGCGGGAAGGGGCGAAACTGGGTGATGGGTTATTGAACCAGGGGGCAACCAGCACCGACAACTTCCGCGATTTCACGATCCATCTGGAGTTTCGCCTGCCGTTTATGCCGTTGGCACGCGGTCAGGGGCGCGGCAACAGCGGGCTGTACTACCAGGGGCGGTTCGAAACGCAGGTTCTCGACTCGTTCGGGCTGGAAGGCAAGGACAACGAGTGTGGCGGTATCTATTCGATCAAGAATCCCGACGTCAACATGTGCCTGCCACCACTGGTGTGGCAGACGTATGACGCCGAGTTCACGGCCGCCCGTTACGATGCCGCCGGCAAGAAAACCGCCAACGCACGTGTGACCGTTCGCCACAACGGTGTTCTGATTCACGAAGATGTCGAACTCCCGCGAATCACCACCGCTGCCCCCAACCAGGAATCGTCTGAACCGGGGCCGATCTATCTTCAAGATCACGGCAACCCAGTCCGCTATCGCAACATCTGGGTTCTCCCGCGGGACGCGGAGAAAGAGGCCCGTCGGCCGGCGATTCCCCAGTTCGAACGGTTTTTCGCGGCGACAGCCAGTGACAACGTCGCCGGCGGCCGGCTGTTGATCTCGGAATTGAATTGTGCGGCCTGTCATGAACCGACCCCCAAGCTGACCGGCGTTGCCCGCCCCGCCCCGATTCTCGACGAAGTGGGACAGCGGGTGCATCCGGAATGGCTGGTGAGCTATCTGACCGACCCGCACGCGACGAAGCCCGGAACCGCGATGCCCGATCTGTTACGCAGTCTGCCGGAAGCGGAACGCCAAACGACGGCGCTCGCCTTGGCGCATTTCCTCGCCTCCACGGGAACATTGGCACAGCGCGGTTCCGACCCACAGTCCGCCGAGCGTGGCAAGAATCTGTTTCACCAGATTGGCTGTGTCGCCTGCCATGCGCCGCGAGTCGGCGAGACGGTACCCGATAAATCTTCCATTCCGCTGGGTGAACTCGACAAAAAGTACAGCATCACCAGCCTCGCCACGTTCCTTGAGAACCCTCAGCATGCGCGTCCCGCGGGCCGGATGCCGCGATTGGTTCAAAATCCGCAGGAGGCAACCGACCTGGCGAACTACCTGGTGGGACCGATCGAGGTGCAGCCCAAGAATCCCAACCTGCGATTCACCGCCTACCATGGAAGCTGGGACAAGGTTCCCGATTTTTCAGAAATCAAGCCGGTCAAAAGCGGCCAGAGCGCCGGGTTTGATATGGGGCTGGCGGGGCGGGGCAACAACTTCGGTTTGCGATTCGAGGGATTTCTGAAGATCGAAAAAGCTGGCGAGTACACTTTTCATCTCGGTTCCGACGATGGCAGTCTGCTCTTCATCGACGGTGTGAAAGTCGCCGACTCGGATGGCATCCATCCGCACACCGTCCACTCGGGTAAGAAGAAGCTCGATGTCGGGATGCACAAACTGCGCGTGGACTTTTCCCAGGTCGGGGGCGAAGCGTCGTTGACCTTGGAATTCGAAGGCCCCGGGCTCGCCCGGCAAGACGCCAACCGGTTGATCTTCTTGACGGAACAGGGGCCACCTCCCAAGTCCGCCGACGAAGAGTCGAAGGAATTCAAATTGCAGCCCGCTCTCGTCGCGAAGGGACGCGAGCTGTTCCAGTCGGTCGGGTGCGCGAACTGTCACCAACTGAAGCTCGACGGGAAAGCCCTGGAACCGGTGGTGAAGGGACCGGCGCTCGACAAGGCCCGCAGTGATCAGGGGTGTCTGGCGGCGGTCTCTGTGAACGGAACCAAAAGCAAGTCCCCCGTCCCGACCTATGACCTGAATCTGACGCAACGGTCGGCGATCTCCGCCGCCCTGGCGGACGCAATCGCACCCGTCCCCATGGCGGCCACCGTTCCCAAGCCCGACGCGTTCGATCCCAAAATCGAGCGCGCGATGCTGGCCTTCAACTGTTACGCCTGTCACGCGCGTGGCGGTGTGGGTGGCCCCGATCGGGCTCACAACCCGCTGTTTCGCACCTCGATTCAGGAAATGGGTGACGAAGGACGCGTTCCTCCCCCTCTGGATGGAGTGGGAGACAAACTGAACGACGACTGGCTTCGGCACGTTCTCAATGAAGGGGCGAAGGACCGGCCCTACATGTTGACCCGCATGCCGCGATTTGGTGTCGAAGCGGTCTCGCAGCTCGCCGACGTGTTCATTCGCCAGGACCGCAAACCCGCGTCCCCCGCTGTCCCGCTTCCCGAACCCGAAATCCGGGCGAAAGCGGTCGGCCGGCATCTGGTGGGGGACAAGGCGCTCGGCTGCATCAAATGCCACACGTTTGGTCCGCATCAAACTCCGGGGATCCGGGCGATTGAACTCCAGACCATGACCCGCCGGGTGCGCGAGGACTGGTTCCATCGCTACATGGTCGATCCCCCCGCGTATCGCCCGGGAACCCGCATGCCGACCGGATTTCCGGACGGCAAGGCGACAATTCGCGACGTGTATGACGGAGCGCCTTCCAAGCAGCTCGCGGCGATCTGGTCGTATTTGAAGGATGGTGATCGTGCCGGGCTTCCAGAAGGGTTGATCGGCAACGTCATCGAACTCAGGCCGGATGGACGACCGGTCCTGTATCGCAACTTCATTGAGGGACTTTCGCCGCGCGGAATTGGCGTCGGCTACCCGGAGAAGGTGAATGTCGCCTGGGATGCGAACAAGGTTTGCCTGACCCTGTTGTGGCATGGACGCTTCATTGACGCCGGGAAGCACTGGGAAGGTCGCGGTCCGGGATTCCAGGGACCGCTGGGCGATCATGTGATCCGCCTGGAAGAAACCGTCCCGATTGCGCTGTTGCGAGATGAGAAGGAAGCGTGGCCCACCTCGTCGCCGCGGGAGTTGGGATGGCGGTTCAAGAGTTATCAGCTCGACGCCGCGGGCCGGCCCCACTTTCACTATGCGAATGAAATCGTGAAGGTCGAGGACTTTCCGGAGCCAGTCGCCGGGGGACGTGATGCCGCGATCAAACGCCGGCTCACGCTCAAGTCCGAAAGCAAGAATGGCAAAGTGTGGTTCCGGGCCGCTGTGGGCAAGATCGAACTCTCGCCGACCGGCGAGTATCTGGTCAACGACGTGTACCGCATTCGCGTTACGGGCCAGCCCATCCTTCGGGAATCGGCCGGCAAGCAGGAGCTGATATTGCCCGTGGTACTCAAGGACGGGACGGCTGAGATTGTCCAGGAGATCGCCTGGTAGCGGAACGACAGCTAAGGGTTCGCGAATGTACAACTTAATCAACTTCCAGCGATTACAGGATTCAGTGCGCCGACGCGATTTGTCCTGAAAACGCCAGACAAGCCAGCCCCGGGCAGAGCGCCACGCCCAAAGGGCGGGAAGCGCCGCCCTGGGTTCGCTTCGCGAACTTACGGACTATTGTCCGTCTCCGTACAGAGGACGGCCCTGAATTCATGGAACGCTTTGGCCATCCCTTGAAAACCTACCTTCACTCGCCACAGGCACCCACTTTGCAGGTCGGCATTCGCCGTGCCGACTTTTTCCAACCCAACCCCGATTTTGCACACCATGCCCTTGAAAAAGAACACAGCCGCTGGGCTGGCTTGTCGCGCTCCGTTAGGGTGACACTGTCTCAAATTGCTCATATTATTTCTTCGCGGATCCTGAGTCCCCGTCCATGCAAGTGATCACCCGGTTGGGCGGAAGCTGGGGGGGACAGAGTCCCCCCCAGCTTGGATCCCAAAGCGTCGCAATTGCCATCGTGCCCGTTTGTCGTTCGCACGGCCGACTCGCCCGGCGCGCTGGGAACAACGGTTGTCGCTTCCGTCCGCCGTGATAGAGGGTGACACTTGCCACAGTGACACCCTCCGCGCGATACTGTCCTCATGGGAAAAACCCTCGCAGAATATGCCGCCTGGCTGGACGAACGCGAACTGATCTGGCCCACGCCCCCCGCGCCCGTCCCCCCCAAAGCGACCGCGTATCTCAAGCCTCTTCCCGAGGTGCGGGCGGTCTTATGGAATGTGTACGGCACCCTCCTCACGATTTCCGACGGCCAGTTGCTCCACCTGGTGGACGATCCTCTGCGGATGGAGGTCGCCCTGGAGAAGACGGTCCAGGAATTCAACATGTGGAACAGCATGTACCGCAAGCCGGGCGCTCCGTGGGAGCTGATGTTCCAGCAATACAAACCGCTGGTGGAAGACTTTCGTCTGACCGCGAAAGTCCGCAAAGGGGAACACCCCGAAGTCGATTCCGCCGCCGTCTGGAAGAAACTGGTCGAGCGGCTGCTCGAGAAGAAACACAGTTGGGATCAATCGATCTATGGCGGACTCGACGACTACGCCGCCAAGATCGCGTTCTTCTACCATTCCGCCCTGCAGGGCGTCGCCGCCACTCCTCACGCCCGCGAAGCGCTGCACGAAAGCAACGAAGCGGGGCTGCTTCAGGGAATTGTCAGTGAGGGGCAATGCTTCACCCTGACGCAGGCGTCGCGTGTGCTGGATCCGGGGCGGTCGACGTTGCTCTCGCGCAGTATCACGTCGGGTTGCGTATCGCTCTCCTACGAGCTGGGGGTCCAGCCTCCGTCAGAACGGCTGTTTCAACCGTGCCTGGAAGTCTTGCGCGAATTTGGCGTCGGCCCGGGCGAGATTTTGTACGTTTCGTCGCGTCTAGCCGAGGATCTGGCACCTGCGAAACAGCTCGGATTGCGAACCGCATTGTACGCCGGCGACAAAAACAGCCTGCGGGCGACCGGTGCGCAGGTGCGCGATCCCGAGCTGAAACCGGATCGCATCTTGACCGACTTGGCGCAGATCCGTCAAATAGCGGGTCTCGGCTAGCAATCTGGCCCCTTCCGGTCGACCGACGCCCCGGGCGTCGGGTTGTACCAAGATGTTCCTCGCGACTGTTTCCACCGGCTGATTTCGCCTCGCCCACCCATGCCCCCTCCCGCACTACTCGATTACTCGCATGTCGACTTCAGCCGCCCGGTGTACGACATCGAAGCGATCCGCCGAATCAACCCGCAACGGAACCAGATGGAACATCTGACCGCGGTGGTCTGGGTCGATACGGTGAACCACGCGGTCATTGGCTACAAAGACATCACCGAAAACGAATTCTGGGTGCCGGGGCATATGCCCGGGTTCCCCCTGATGCCTGGCGTCATCATGTGCGAGGCGGCGGCCCAGCTCGCGGGGTTTTACGCCCAGAAGTACAAGCTGCTGGGGGGGGATTTCGTCGGGTTTGGCGGAATGGACGAAATCCGGTTCCGCGGTCCGGTCTTCCCCAACTGCCGGCTGATTCTGCTGGCGAAGATGAAGGAACTGCGGGCGAACCGCCGGGCGACGTTTGACTTTCAGGGAATTGTCGACGATCGCATTGTCTTCACCGGCAGCATGATCGGCGTCCCCATTTCCCGCAGCCAGGGCGTCTAGGCGGGACCGGTATGACTCTTCCGAAGCCGGGCTTCATTCCGACCGCGCGGATTATTGTTGAAGACACCGTCGAGCCGCCAGCCATCTCCGCTGACGTCGCCCGGTCGATCTCGCGCCATCGGATGTTTCAACCAACCGATTCCGAAGCCGCCCTGAGGCCGTGGTTTCAAACGCTCGCCGACCTCCCAGCCCCGCCGATCGACTGGCAGCAGTTCTTTGGCAACGCCCACCCGGTCGAACTGGAAGTCGGTTCCGGTCGGGGTCTGTTCCTGATGAACGCCGGCCTGACGCAGCCCGAACGCAACTTCGTGGGCATCGAATGCGATTTCAAAGAGGGGAAGCGGGCCGCCGAGCGGTTGCGGAAACGCAAGATGCCCAATGCGCGCATGCTGGGAGCCGACGGGAAGCTGGTGCTGGCGGAGTACGTCGTTCCCGGTTCGCTGGCCGGGGTGCATATCTATTTCCCCGATCCATGGTGGAAGCGCCGTCATCACCGTCGGCGGTTGTTCACGAACGCCTTTCTCGATCAGGTGGCGCGGGTGTTGGAGCCGGGGGGGTTGCTGCATGCCTGGACCGATGTGGCCGAGTATTTCGAGATGATGGTGAAACTTTTGGGAACGCGGACCGACTTCGAACGGCTCCCCGACCCGCCAGAGAAAGCACCGACCAGCGACCTCGACTACCGCACCAGTTTTGAGCGGAAGAAACGCCGGGCGGGCCTGAAGATTAACCGGGGTTTGTGGCGACGAACCGGCGAATCCATTGTGTCGGCAACCTAGTCATGTCGCGCTCAACCGACGCAACTCAACCGGATGGAGTGAAGTCTCGGGCACCTCTGCGGCGGGTGCGAATGATTGCCCAGGCACTTTTCATCGGAATGGGACTTGGTCTGCTGGTCGCGGTCTTTCAGGCCACGGAACCGGAATTGCGTGCGAGGTTGGTCAGTGGATTGGGCTGGATGTTGTGGATGGTCGCCGGCCTTCTGGCGGCCGCGATCGCCTTCTTATGGTTCCTGCTGTTTTCCCGCATCTCATGGCGGACGAGGCTTGGACTGGCGGTGATCGGTCTCGCTGTGCTGGTCGGGGCGGCGGGAGTATTGCAGTTCGAGGGGTTCGCCGGTGATTTGACTCCGAAATTCTCATTTGTCTGGCCACCATTTTCGTCGGCCAGCCGGGAGCGAATTCCTCCCCCGTCCGTCGACTGGAATGACGAGTCCCGAGCGTTCCATGTGGTGTTCACGAAGGAAACCCCGTTCGATTTTCCGGGCTTTTTGGGGGCAACCCGCGACGGGATCGTATTGAACGTGGGACTGGCTTCCGACTGGCAGTCGACACCACCCAAGGAACTGTGGCGTCGTCGGGTCGGAGCGGCGTGGTCGGGCTGTGCGATTGTCGGGGATCACGCGGTGACACAAGAACAGCGCGGCGATCAGGAGTGCGTTGTCTGTTACGAACTGCTCACGGGAAACGAGTGCTGGGTGCATGGCGATCAGGCGTTGTTTACTGGTGTTGGAGTCCATGGCGACGGTCCCCGCGCCACGCCGACAATTCACCAGGGGAGGGTCTATTCTCTGGGGGCGACTGGGCTGCTGAATTGCCTCGAGGGATCGACGGGAAAAGTGGCCTGGAGTACTTCTCTGCTTCCTGATCCGCAACACGATAACCTCCGCTGGGGACTTTCGGGTTCGCCTCTCATTGTTGGTGATCTGGTGGTGGTCGCGCCTGGCGTCCGACCCGGTCGGTCTGTCGTCGCATTCGATCAAGTGACTGGTCAAGAGATCTGGGCCGTCGATGATTTCCCTGCGGGATATTCATCCCTGCAGGTGGTGGAACTCGATGGGGTGCAGGTGATTCTGAATTTTCACGGGACCGGTCTGGCGGCACACGATCCGCAGAGTGGAAAGACGTTGTGGCAATTTCCCTGGGTGACCCAGGGCGAGAGTATGGTCAACGTCGCACAGCCGCTGAAAGTCCCCAAGGCGATTGGAGGAGGCGAACTGGACGGCATTCTGATTTCAACGGGCTACGGGCAGGGGATCGCACTCTTGGTTCCGGAAATCACCACCGAATCGAAAACGGTTCGACCCCAATGGCGGAACAAACAGCTCAAATCGAAGTTTTCGAACATGGTCGTGTGCGGAGAATTCGTCTACGGCCTGGACGATGGTGTACTGGCGTGTCTGGAATTGAAAACGGGCAAGCGCTTCTGGAGGAATGGTCGGTATGGACATGGGCAGCTCCTGCGGATCGACAATCTCATTCTGGTCCAGGCCGAATCGGGAGAGGTGGTGCTCGTCGAGGCGTCGTCCTCAGAACTGAAGGAACTGGGTAGGCTGGAAGCGCTGCCGGGCAAGACCTGGAACCATCCGGCGCTGGCAAAGAATCGACTGCTGGTGAGAAACGACCAGTACGCGGCCTGTTTTGAACTTCCGGTCGTGGCGGTCCCCGGCGAACGAGAGTTGCCGACCGACTGAGCGGTCATTCCCCGGAGTGCGGGGCCTTGTCCCCGCCATTCCTTCATCCTGTTAACCGTTCTGTCTTTCGAACCGTGGGATGCGCTCGACGGATCGCTGTCAACATGTTGGGCCGCGTGCGAGTTAAAACCCACACTACGGGGGGCGACGCGAAATGGCGAGAGTCGCGGCGAAGAGGCGAAGCCCCGACGGGGGCCCATTCATTTCGCGACGGACGGCTCGCTTGTGAGGTTGCGCCAGCCCGGAGTGCGTCGAGCGACGGATTCCGCACAGCGGGCCGCGCACTCGGAGAGTGCGGGCTACATTGCGTCTTTCTCCGATAGACTGCCCCAGGGGTGCCTCCATCGTCATAACCACGCACTGGAGGCTGTTACACACAGGTATGCGAATTCCGACGCGTGTCCCGCGCGAGAACCCGTCGTGTCATCCGCTGAAGGCATTTGCCTCCAGGGGTCGGGCGTGATCAATGGGTATGGGGGCTGTCCTACGGCAGGTGATCTCCGATGCGGGACGCCGGCGCTGCGGGCGGGGAGCTGGCGACCAGCAGGCGTGCCAGCGTCTGTGCCAACCCTTCCAGCGCCGACGCGTCAGGGAGTGTGAACCGCAGGACCGGACGACCGCCGTCGACCGCTGGTTCGACACAGTGACCCAGGCCGGCACGGAGCGACCCCACCAGCTCCGACGGTGGTTCCGGCGTCTGCTGTTGCGCGACCAGTTCTCCCAGAAACTTGAACGCGGCTCCCAAAAGTTCCCCCCCGGCCGCCGCTACCCGCTCGCGATGGGGATTTGTGTTCCCCGCCGATGCTGCAGCGACCTCTCCCGCCGACGTCTCCCCTGGCGACGACTCGCTGGCACCGCTCGCGTCACTGACATTCGCGGCCGTTTCCGCGACAGTCTCCGCCCCCTGTGAAGCATCCAGGGGAGCCGCCGGGACTGCTCCCAACAAAACCTCGAGCTTCTGTTTGAGATCTTCCCGACCGGTCACCAGGTCGATTTGTGACACGTCGGAATCCGCATCAAGGGCCGCGATCGCCAGCTCTTTTTTCTTCGCGATCGTGGAGAGCAAGCCCTCTTCGATAGTCCCTTCCGTCACTAGAACGTAGACCTGAACTTCGCGTTTCTGACCCATGCGATGCGCCCGGGCGATCCGCTGTTCCAGGACTGCGGGATTCCACGGGAGATCGACGTTGACCACCGTGTTCGCCGACTGCAGGTTCAATCCCGTCGAGCCGGCGTTGGTCGTCAGAAACAGCCGGCATTCCGGATCGTCCTGAAACTGCGCCACCAGCGCCGCCCGTTCACGCTGTGGAACCTGTCCGTCGAGCCGCGTGAACTTCAGCTTGCGCGTATGCAGGATTTTCTCGATCTGGTCGAGCATCGTCGTCCATTCCGAGAACACCACCACTTTGCGGTCGGGTTCATCGCACAGCCGGCCCAGCAGTTCATCCAGGCATTCAAGTTTGCTGGAAAAACCCGGTGGCTGTTTATCGACCAGAAACGTGCTGTCCGCGCTCATGCGGGCCATCAACAGCGCCTTCCGCAGTCGCAACAGATCCATTTCCGTCAGATACGGTTTGTCGGCGATCTGTCGGACGATCTGCATGAACGACTGATGCAGCGTCAACTGTTCGTCGGTCGGTGCGATGCGGACGATTTCCAGCGTCCGTTCGGGCAATTGCAGCCGAACGCTGTCGCGGGTGCGTCGGAGCAAGACGTCAGCAAGCGCCGTGCGCAGTTCATCCAGCCGTTGATAGCCCACGAGTTTGCCATCGCCATCGACCAGCCGATGGCGGTGGAAGAAACGGAATCCCGGCCCCAGCCGGCGATCGTCGACGAACTGCACGACCGAATACAAATCGTCGAGTCGGTTCTCCAGCGGTGTTCCGGAAAGCAGCAGCGCGAACCGCGATTTCAGCGTTTTGACGACGCGGGCCGTGCGGGTTTCCCAGTTCTTGATCCGCTGCCCTTCGTCGAGAATGATCAAGTCCCACGCCGTCCGCTCGATCGCCAGCACATCGCGGACCACCTGCTCGTAGTTGCAGATCGTGAAGAAACTCTCGTTCTGGTAGGTGGACGTTCGCTCGGCGTGCGCTCCCCCGACAAGCTGCACGGTCCGATCGCAAAACTTGTGAATCTCCGACCGCCACTGCGACTTCAGCGACGCCGGGCAAATCACCAGAACCTTGGAGATCCCGGCTTCCTTCGCCAACAGCTCGGCGACCCCCACCGCTTGAATCGTCTTCCCCAGTCCCATTTCGTCGGCGAGAATCGCCCGCCCCGCGCCGACCGCGAATGCGATTCCATCGAGCTGGTAGGGCAATAGGGGAACCTTCAACAACGACTCGCGCAGGGGATGGTGGGCGGGATCCTGGCGAATGTCCGCCGTCAGCCGGCTCATCTGTCGCTGGAACAACTGCTGTTCGATGAACTCCTCGGCGTCGGGGTAGACATGCACCGAGTGCCCGAGTTGATCGAGCCGCGCGAGAATCCCCATCAGTTTCGGGATATCGGTGATCGCGCGGTCCCGCACGGGAAGAACCACAGCCGCCGCTTCGTCGGCGAGTTTCTCGGGAACCACCAGTCTCAGACTCACTTCGTGGTCGTATCGCAGATGCAACGAGAGCCGGTCGGCTCGCCAGGGACGCTTGAGCGCGGCGGGGGGAAACTTGCGGCGGACGCGACTGAGAACCTTGATGATGTGCTTGCAGGTTCCCAGCGTGTTCGTGCGGAAATCGGGGCAGCTACAGAATGAGTCCCCCGGCTCGACTCCGCGCAGCGCCACCCGATACGTCTTTCCACTGACGCGGTTGGTCACCAGATAATCGCTCCAGAGGCGCCGGGCGTCGGTCGCTTTGACCACCATTTTTTCCGTTCGGGCCCGTTCGGCCCGATCGTGAATCGCCTGGTCGATCAGTTGCTGTTCGTCGGCGTCGGCGGGGGCGAGTTGCTGCGGCGGTGCCGCCAGACCCAATGGGGTCTTCGATTCCAGAACAAATCCCAAAACGGCCCCGAGATGTTCGCACGGCTGGTCACACGCGTTGCAATTGCACAACAGTCGCTGTCTGGCGTCGGCGCGCAAGGTGATCGACACGATGATTGGCTTGCCATTGACCCGTTCGCCCGGAATGCGAACGCGAAACAGATCGTCTCCCAGACGGCAATGTTTTTCGGGGTCGAATTCGTAAAGCCCGCCCGATTTCGTGAGCAGGCGCTGGCCGCGCGCCCCCAACAGCCGGCACGCGTCGTCGATTGTCAGCCGCGAGAGTCGGTCGCGCAGTGTCAACCGATTGGACGCGACCCCCTTTTGAACCGTGGGGAGCGCGTGGACCGCTTCCGTTTCGATCGACTTCGCCATGTTGGATTCTCTCGCTTCCTGTGGAGTCTTCCGTGAGCCCGCGACGACCAGAAAACGATGTGCGGATTTTAACCCACACGACATTTCCACGACACTCGTCGAAGGCCATCTCGGATCTGTAGAGGGGAATTTGTCGGATCCGGAACGGGAAATCCAGTCTTGGGAGAGAAAAATCCATGCCCCATGCCAGCTTGGCAACATGAGTTCGCGACTTCCGAATCCCAAGCCGCGCGTTGAACATCTCGACTCCCGCTTCGAAAAACCCCGCCAGCGGTTGCAGTTCTGGTGTTCGCAGGACAAGATCGCACTTGGCAGTTCGCCCACGACTCCCCGCGTCGCGCTGATCGCGTTCCACCAACACACCGCGATCAGTGCTTCCGTTTTCATAGACTTTCGACCACGGATTCGCAGCCCCATGATCATCGCAGGACAACTCGTTTCCCTCGACGGCGTCTCCCGGGGACAGATTCGCATTGTCGATGGACAGATCGTCGAAGTCGGTCCCTCGCTGGGAACGCCCGAAGTCGATTTGTCCGACGACTGTCTCGTTTTTGCGGGAATGGGGGACATCCATATTCATGCCCGCGACGATGTCAGCGAACTGGAGACCTACAAAGAGGATTTCCGGACTGCGGCGGCGGCCGCCCTGCATGGGGGCGTGGTGCATGTCGCCGACATGCCGAATAACAAAGTGGCCCCGGTCGACGACGCCAGTTGGCTTGCGAAACGGGAACATCTGCGGAAACGCGACGTGCCAATCGAGGTGACTCTGTACGCCGGCATCGGACCGAATACGAATCCGCTGTCGTTTCCTGTCCCCTATAAAGTCTACATGGGGCACAGTGTGGGGGATCTGTTCTTCACGACGCTGGAGCAGCTCGATGCGTCCCTTTCCCGTTATCGGGGGCGGGCGGTCAGTTTTCATTGCGAAGATCCGTTGTTGCTGGAAGCCCACAAGAACGCGGCTAGGCACGAAGACCGCCGGCCCCCCGAATGCGAAGTGTCGGCGACCCGCTTCGCACTGGCGATGATCGAGAAATACGACCTGACAGGCAAATTGTGCCACTACTCGGTGGGGGAAGGCCTCCCTCTGATTCGGGCGGCACGCGCCCGAGGACTCCGCGTAACCTGCGAGGTGACGCCGCATCACCTGTACTTTGACACCAGTGATCTCACCGACGCGAACCGCGGCTGGATGCAGATGAACCCTCCATTACGCAGCGTCGCGGATCGACAGGCGATGCTGGCTGCTCTGCGGGAAGGGACGCTGGATTACCTCGCGACCGACCATGCACCGCATTCGCTCGCGGAAAACGAGCGGGGCATCTCTGGCCAGCCGCACCTCGACACGTACGGACCGTTCGTGACCTGGCTGATCGCCAATCAGGGCTTCACGCCGGCGCAGGTTGCCCGCTTCTGCTGTGTGAACCCCGGGGAATTCGTGAACCCGTACACCGCACCCCGGCGGTTCGGGAAAATTGAACCGGGGTACACCGCGTCGCTGACAGTCCTCAACATGGCCCGCCCCGTAACGATTCGGCGGGAAGAGATGAAAACCAAGTGCGGTTGGTCGCCATTCGAGGGGGTGACGTTTCCCGGTTCGGTGGAGGCGGTGTACATCGGTGGCGTCCGTCGGGATTCTCGCTAGGGGCACCAAACAACGGCGACCGCTTGCAGTGCGTTCACTTTCCGTATCTACTGTTCCGTATGTCTGAGTCCGATCCGCTGGTCTTCATGATGGGGCAGTTCGCCGCCCGAATTCCGCTGGACCGAAGCTACGTCGAGAGCCATTTCTGGTTTCGTCCGGAAGGCCTGTACTGGCGCGTCGGTTTCACCGCGTACTCGGTGCGCCTGTTGCAGGACGTCTATTTTCTGAACTGGTACATTGACGCTGACACGCCAGTGCGGAAAAAACAGGAGATCGGCGAGATCGAAAGTTCGAAAGCGGTTTCCAGCCTGTACGTTCCCTGTGACGGGCGCATCGTCCGGTTCAACGAACGGGTCGCCTCGGACCCGACCCCCATCAACACCGACAATTATGGGGAAGGCTGGCTGTACGAACTGGAGACCTCGGCACCGCTGCTGAGCGCCGCCGACTATGTGGCGGTTCTGGAGGCCGGCTGGGACAAGACCCAGCGGATGATCAAGGGACAAATGAACGAGTAATCACATGGCCGCCAAGAAGATCACCGTTGTCATTTCCCAGGCCCCCGGGCGCAACCCCACCAAGCGGCATCTCGAGGAGGAACTGGCGGCGGCCCTGTTGATGGAACCCGACATCGACGTCTCGTTGGTCCCGCACCTCAACGACCTGTCAGCCGACCACACGGGATCGTTGTATCTGCGCGGTGTCGCAGGGCACCTGGTTGTCTTGTCGTGGCTGTTTCCGCGAGCGGCCCGCTGGATCCTTGATCGCAACGGCGTGAAGGGAGAGGTCGGTGTCACGCTGCTCAAGCCCGCCGATGCGGGGGATGATGAGCCTGCACCGGACGAGGAGGAGGCCCCCCGCCCCAACGCGATTGGGGCTCTGAACGTTCCCAAACGGAAACTCTACTGCCTCGACCTGCGCGACCAGAGCGAGCCCAAGGTTTATCTGGATGAGATCCGGCGAATCGCCCGGGAATCGACCGTTCAGACGGTGGAACTCGATTTGATGTCGTGGATTGGCGGAACTCCCGCACCGGCCCAGATGCAGCGGTACTTGAATCCGTTTCTGCCAACCCAGCCAGCGACACCCGCTGCGAATGGCAACGGCAACGGGCATGCGACCGGGAACGGTCAACCCGCGCCGGCGGCCCCAGTGGCTCCGCCGCCAATGTCCGCAGAAGAGGCGCTGCGCCGCCGCTGGTACCCGATCATTGATTACAGTCGCTGTACGAACTGCATGGAGTGCATCGATTTCTGTCTGTTTGGAGTTTACGGGGTCGACACGCACGAGCGGATTCTGGTTGAGCAACAGGACAACTGCAAGAAAGGCTGTCCGGCGTGCAGCCGGGTCTGCCCCGAAAACGCGATCATCTTCCCCGAGCATAAAACCCCCGCGATCGCCGGTGCCGATATCGCGCTGGAGGGGGGCTTCAAAATTGACCTGTCCAAACTGTTCGGTGCCCCGTCGGCGATTGAAGTCGCCGCCGCCGAGCGCGATCAAGAACTGGTCAACGACGGCCGGGACGCGGTGGGACTGTCCGTGGGAATCCCAAAACGCCGGCTCCAGTCGACCGGTGAACGGGATACGCTGGATGACCTGATGGACGATCTGGACAAGCTGGGGGTGTAGGTTCAACGGCTGACCGGGGCCACCCATTCCCAATTATTCGTGAATCGTTTCGAACGCGTTACGTTGAATCCGGGATCACGATGTCGGTACAAACGACGTCTGCAACTTCGCCGTCCTGCCCGTGGACACGAGTGACTCGGTGATCGCGCGAATCAACAGGCCGGCATCCATTCCCAAGCCCAAAAAGCGAAATCCCTGTTCCTCACGTTCGCGCAGGTTCTCGTGGCTCGTTCCCAGAACGCCGCACTGTTTGCCATGCCTGCGGATGACGTCTTTGATCGCCAGCAATTGCGACGCGACCCCGGGGCCTTCCCACTGACCGGCGAAGCCCGCGGTCGATGAATAGTCGGCTGGACCAAATTGAAACAGATCGACTCCCGGGATCTGACACAAATACTCGATATTCCTCCCCGCCCGGACCGTTTCAATGATCGGGACGACCAGAACGTTTTCTTCCGCTTCGCGAACATGTTCGGGAATGGCCCGCCCCCAGCATGTCGCCCGTTCGCCGCCGATTCCCCGCAGCCCGGTCGGCGGGTAATGCGCGAATGAAACCGCCTGACGAAGCTGTTCTGGAGTTTCGATCCAGGGGACCACGATTCCATCGGCCCCAATGTCGAGCGCTCGCTTGATCTGACCGATGTTGAGTTCCGTGACCCGCACCAATGCCACGGTGTCACTGCGAACGGCGGCCCGCAGATGTTGCACCACATGGCCCCAATCGAGGTGGCCATGTTCGGTGTCGATCACGACATAATCCAACCCCAGGCCGACCGCGATTTCGGTGACGCTCGCCGATTCCAGCGTGACCCACAACCCATAGGTCGTTGTGTCGGCGGCCAGTTTGGCTCTCAGTTTTCGAATCGCGGCGACGTTCATAAGGGCTTTCCCGGGAAGACTCGTGGAACTCAGGGGGCTCCGCCGTATGGCAGGACGGTATCCGCTCGCGTCGCATCCGAACGGAACGCGTTCGCCCGGTCGCGCAATTGATCGGTCGGTACCAGAACCTCGGGTTCGAGCGCGAAATTCGCCTCGCGCCAGTCGTTGATCTTTCGCCCCGCGAAGTTGTCGGAGAAGAAATCCAGCGGAAAGACCTGGTACCAGGGCGTTCCCAATGTGTAGGGAACCGTCTTCGTCTGGTAACCGTCTTTGATCAGTGTGATGTCGTGCGTACCGTAATAGGTGTAGTCGTACCCGACCGGCGTCGTCCCGATCTCTTCGCCGTCGATCAGCACGAGCGCACCGGGCGGATCTGACCGAATGGTCAATCGCCGGTGCATGCAGCCACTCGACAGAAGGGCCAGAAGCAGACACGCCCACTGAAGACCGCGGCGAAAAGACAGCGGCCGGCTGTCCGTCGAGGGAACAATACCGTTCATGGCGCGCTCGCCGATGGAGGGGGCTGGATGCACGTGGGGACGTGGACGAAAGGGGGGACAGGAGACCAAACTCGCGGAATTCAGACCGCGCGTCGATCGGAGGGACTCGGGAGGGGAGCGGACTTTACCGGTGTCGCGAGAATTCGCCAAGGCCGGTTTGTGGGAATTGAGATTCCGGGGCGATCACGCGGAATCGTGGCGTTCGTCGCTGGATCCACTCTGGGAGGCGTATTCAATTCGGTTCAGCCGTTCGCCCAGACTCTCGACGCGCCACGCGACTTCACGAGAGGTCTGATTGAGGCCGGCGGAAACCAGCATCACGACCCCCAGCAACAGCACGAGTTGCGAAACGGCGGCGACGACCCAGCCGGGAGCGAGCAGGGCGTCGGTGTCGGTGGCCAGGAAGTGGGTGTAGAGCAGCACGAACGTGCCCAGAGTCAGTCCCAGCACACCAATGAACGCGATCACCTGGGCGGCAAACGCGGAGTTCGACACGGTCCGTTGGGGAGCGACCGAGACTGAGAAGTGCGGTCCCTGCAAACTCGGGTGGCCCGTGTGCGCATACTGCTGTGGCGCGTACTGCTGTGGGGGGTAGTACGTCGGGGGAGCCGGGGGGGCGTATTGGGAGGCCGGCTGCGGTGCGACTTGTGGCCCGGCAATCGGGGGAGCGGCAAAATGCGGAGCCGCTATTGGTGCGGGAGCGGGAGGGACCGGAGGAGCCGCGGAAATCTGTTGCGGCAGGGACATGGGTGTCGGTCCCCGCGGATGCGACGCGTCGAATCGAACGGGCTGGGGCCCTGGTGGTACCGGGCTGCTTCCCGCCGGTGGATGATGCGGAGGTTCTGTGGGCATGGCGGTCGCTGGGTGTCCCAGTTCCAAAGGTGGAAGCGATTCTTCGCGTGCCCATCGGGCCAGCAGATCCCGGGGATGGACAATCCGCCGCGACTCTCCGTCCGGAGGCGTCCCTTCAGGACGCGACGTTCCCCCCACGCGATCGATTTGCGCGCTGAGGTCTCGACCGCATTGACCGCATCGGGGAGGCCCCCCCAGCGGGCTGACGACGGGCTTCACGTCGCCATGACACTGATCACACCACATCCCTGTGGCCCTGCGGATTCCATTCCGATCTCCCGCCCGGCGACCCCGACAATCGGCGGCACTTCGGAGAGAGAGGGGGGATTATCGTCAGAGTGGCGTTTGACGCAAGACCGATTCCCGAACACGTGTTAAGGGGGGTGCACGTCAGCTTTTGTGCGACTCAGCAGGGCACAAAAAAGGTCAATAGAGGAAATCAGGATTTCCTGGTAATCTGCGGGCCTTGGCAGGGACTGGAGAACCCATCAGTCAGAAAAGGAATTGGACCATGGAAGGTCGAGAACACG
>CAMATH010000094.1 GCA_945860955.1 Planctomicrobium piriforme | reverse complement strand
GCGTTTGACTCCCGACTCCCGTTCGAGGGCCAGGAAGGTCTTTCCGCTGTCGGCGATCGCCTTCCTCAGTGTATCGGTCATCGTCATTCGCGCGGCCATGGTGGAACAGATGTTACATGCGGGGGGGCAGTCGTCAATCTGTTCCTTGTGCGGTCCCCCCGTCGAGGGGGGCACCGCTTCTGGTCCTTTCTGGGAGATGTGACAGAGCTTTGTCACCAGGAAGACGCACCGTCTGTCACACGGGCGGTCCCCGGTCCATCGGAAGTACTTGGTATATCGAAGAGCCGCGGCGGAGTCCGCCCCTGTGGACGACTCGAAGCAATCGCCGTTTTTCGAGTCGGGCATCCGCCCGCAGCGTGGTTCGGCTCGAGATTCCCGCCCGGCGGGCCAGATCGGCAATCGAGGTTCGGGCGGTCCCCTCGGGCTTTTTGTCGCGGTACAGCAGCAACCAGACCGCAATCTCATTCCGCCCCAGCGTCGCCAGGGTGAAATCGAGAAACGTGTTCAGAATGGCGAACCGACCGCTTTTCCCCTTTGGTCGATCCCACCGCCCGTTCGAAGGATACTTCGAGTGGCGAACCAGGGGGGGGGACTCTCAGGCAACGGTTCCGTCGGCGGCAGCACTTCGCAACCTGCCAGCAATGGAGCGGTGATTCCGGTTGTCATGCCACGGTTCCCCCGGCGTCGCATTCCTCGGCGGGCATCGTTGTTTCCCAGGCAGTTCGAAGCGTGACTGGCACTTCGTTGTTTCCGACAAGTCGGGTACCCGCTGCCAGCGGCGTGAAGCGTTGCAGCCGACGGTCGAACCGCAGTTCGAGGTCGCGGGCTTCGCTGTGCCGGGCCTTCAAGTGGCGCAGCGTCACCAGATCGTCGGCTTTCGGGTCGGGCACCAGAATGAACGCGTCCTCGGCCCCGAATTCGAGTTCCGGCGATTCGCGAAACGACGCCAGGTTCAACCCGTCGCCGTCGTATGACGAACGCCCGCGATTGTCTTTCGTGCGACCGACAGCCGACACGACAACAACGGCCGTCCCCGCGTCGGCAAACTGTCGCAGAGAGTTCATGGTCGCGTCGACCGATCCCCGCTTGTCGCCATGTTCACCCGGCGGCGCAGTCCGCTGGATGTAGTCGAGCAGCACCAGATCGGCCCCCCCGGCTACTGTATTGCATCCCGAACGGGATGCGACCGGCGGCTGCGCCGCAGTGGAGGTAGAGCTGTCAATCGTTAATCTTCTCTGAGACGATACTCAACCCGCCGAAAACTGAAACGTGGGCGTCAAGGTGTTGGGTTCACGGCTCCGCGTGAGGATCGCAAGTCACAAATATGTTTCTGGACGGCTACTAAATCTCCGTCGGCCGCTCCATCGGCTTTTCAAACGCGACGATTCCCGCATCGACCGTCCCCTGCGCCGCGAATCCCTGCTGCTTGAAAATCGACAGCATCCGCGAGTTGTCCTGGGTCGTTTCCGATACGATCTTGCGGATCCCCCACCGAGCGGCGATCTCCAGGCAGTACTCTGTCAGTTTCAAACCCAAACCCTGATTCTGCCAGGCGTCGGCGACCAGAACGGCGTACTCGGCCGTCTCATGATCGGCATCAGCCACCAGCCGACCCACGCCGATAAACTTCCTTCGCCCTTCCTGCTCAATCTCGGCCATGATCGCCAGTTCGCGATCGTAATCCAGCACACAGAACCGGGTCGCCGTCTCGTGAGTGGGCCGTTTGAACAAATACCGAAACCGCGCATGCAGGGTTTCCGGAGTGCAGGCGTCGACCAGCTCCATCCACAACGGTTCATCTTCCGGCCGGATGGGACGCAGTACCACCGACGTCCCATCCGCGAGCTGATGTCGCGCCACGAACTCTTCTGGATACGGACGAATCGCCAGATGATGGTAGGGTCGCGACACCGAACCCGGCTTTGGCGTGTCGACCACAACCCGGGCGTCGAGCGCCAAGACGCCGCGCGGTAGTACCAGCAGCGGATTGACGTCAAATTCCGTGATTTCAGGATTGTGTGCCGTCAGGTACGACAGCCGAATCATCGTTTCAATCAGCGCGTCAACATCCAGCGGCACCCGGCCGCGAAAGCCGTTGAGCAATGGCCAGACCTTAAGAGACTCCAGCATCCGTCGGGCGAGCCGTTCGTTGAGGGGCGGAAGTTCCAGCGCGCGGTCGCGGTCGAGTTCGGCGGTCACGCCGCCCGATCCGACCAACAGGATCGCTCCGAAATTCGGATCTTTCTTCATCCCCACAATCAGTTCCTGCCCGCTGCTGACGTCCGCCATCGGTTGAACCGTCACGCCCCAGATTTGGGCGTGCGGTCGTTTGATGCGGACCGCTTCGACCAGTTCCGTATAGGCGGCCCGAACCCCGTCGGCGTCGCGCAGCCCCAGCCGAACTCCCCCCACGTCGGTCTTGTGGGTGATATCGGGGGACCAGATCTTGAGGACAATCGGGTAGCCGGCCGACTCGGCGAGTGCGACCGCCTCTTCGACTGAGCGCGCGGGACGCGCCTGGATCGTCGGAATACCATAGGCATCCAACAGCGTCTTACTGTCGGTCTCGGACAGTGTTGTACTGCCAGCGTTCATCAAGGGCCGCACCACGTCGGCCATCGACTGTGGATCGAGTCGGAACGAAACCGGAACATCTCGGGGAATTTCATAGAGGATCTCCCGGTTCCGCGCGAATGAAACCAGGTGCATGAACGCCTCGACCGCTCCTTCAGGGCTGGGATAGGTCGGAATCCCCCCCTCCTGGAGAATTCGTGTCCCTTCGGCGACCCGCATCCCGCCAATCCAGGTCGCGAGAACGGGCTTACCCGCCGTTCGTCCCGCCGCCGCGACTTGCGCCGCCGTCTCTGTCGGATCGGTCATCGACTGCGGAGTCAGCATCACCAAGACCGAGTCGACCTGTTCGTCGGTGAGTACGATCGACAACGCCGTGGCGAACCGATCGGCCCCCGCGTCTCCCAATACGTCGACCGGGTTTCCGTGCGACCACCAGGGAGGAAGCGCCGCCGAGAGTTTGGTTACGGTCGTGTCGCTCAACCGGGCCAGAACTCCCTTGCGTTCGATCAGTGCGTCGGTCGCCATCACCCCCGGTCCCCCTGCGTTGGTGACGATCGCCATCCGGGGACCGCGGGGAAGGCGATTCCCCGCCAGCAGCTCGGCACAGTCGAACATCGCCCCCATTTCGTAGACGCGTTCGATGCCTGCCCGCTGGAAAACGGCGTTGCAGACGGCGTCTTCGCTGGCCATCGCCCCGGTGTGCGAGGCCGCCGCGTGCGCCGATTCAGAAAACCGCCCCGCCTTGTACGCGACGATCGGTTTCGACCGGGAGAACGACCGCGCCGCCGAGACAAACCCCCGTGCGTCGCTGATCGACTCGACGTAGAGGATGATCGACTTCGTATGCGGATCCTCGGCGAAGTAGTCGATCAGGTCGCCAAACCCGACATCTAGCATATTGCCGACGGAAACGAAGTGCGAGAATCCGATCTTCTGCTGCATCGCCCAATCGAGTAGCGACGTGCAAAGCGCACCCGACTGCGAAATGAGGGCGATGTCCCCCGCCTTGGGGGTGTCGGCGGCGAAACTCGCGTTGACGCGGGAGTGCGGGGCGATGATCCCCAGGCAATTGGGACCGATGATCCGTAGATCTGGGAACTTTTTGCTTTCGAGCGCGATCTGCTCTTCCAGCGCCTTTCCTTCCGGACCCGTTTCGCGAAATCCCGCAGTGAGGACCACGATTCCCCCGACACCCATTTCGCCACATTCCCGCACCAGCCCCGCGACCGTGTGCGCGGGCGTGCAGATGATCACCAGATCGGGAACGCGGGGGAGGGCCGAGATGCGGGGATAAGCGAGAATCCCGGAGACTGCCTCCCGCTGGGAATTGACCGGATAGACGACGCCGGTGAAACCGGTGCTGATCAGGTTTCGCAAAACAGTGCCACCCACTTTCGACCGATCGTCGCTGGCTCCGACGACGGCGATTCGCTTGGGCTGGAAGATCTTGTCGAGATTCCGAATACTCATGTCGGGTCAACGCTCTCCGCAAGTTTTGTTGGCCGCTTGTGGTCGCTAGGGGGCTGTCTCCTCTGGTTTACCATCCCGCACTCGAATTCGATAGACGGAGAATGAAGGATTGCGAAAGATCGGTTCAATTTTGAACGGATCCTTGTTCCAGGCGACGACATAGTCGACACCGGTCTGGCTGGAGAACTCGGCGACCGCCTGTTCCCCAAAACCCTTCGCGACGTGCTTGCGTCGCCAGGCGCTAACGTAATCCAGCCGACGTTTCCATTCCACCAGACTGGCGGCGTCTTGCGGGCAGTCTTTCCAGACGGCGTACTCGGCCCGCTCCCCCAACCACTTGAACCCAAAAGAGAACTTGGGGGTGAGAAACAACGCGTCGGGTTCGGTCTCGGTACGGACCCATTCGCACACCTCCCGCCAAGCGGCGCGATTCTCGTCTTTCCAGCGTGGCTGCACGCGATCCAACGCCGGCAGGCGATACGGCACCGCCAGCGCGACTCCGAGGCAGCCGATTCCGATTGCCGACGTCATATGCTGGGGAAACTTTTGGAGCGGCCTACTAAGCGTCGGCCAGCGTTGGCTCCAGTGAGTCAATAACAGAATCCACCGTTCGAGCTTTCGGCGCACGGCGGGCCAAAGCGCGACCAGCTCCCACGCCGCCGCGCAGGGGAGCAAACCGTCAATCAGGCGAAACGGGTAAAACTTCAACAAGGAAATGCGCCATGGAGTCAGATCAGCCAGCAGACCCGCGAGCGCGATGCCGGCGCACCCGAGAATCCCACCACGCCACAGTCGCCACGAAGTCGTTCGTGGACCCAGCCAACACCCCAGCAGGAAGACCCCCAGTAACGTGCCGGACCACTGTACGTCTTGCGGTCGAAAGTGTGCTGGCAGCAAATGATGCGGCAGCCGATCGAGTACCTGAATTCGAGTCCCTTGTTCCGCGATTTCGCGCGAGGGGACATTGGCGAGCATCGTCAAGGCGGGAATCATCCCCGGCATCGATGCGACCATCAGCAGGAGAATCGCGAATAATCCCGAGTGCTTCTGTTGACCCGCCGACGTGTCGACCGTTTCGAGTTGGAGGGCGTTTGCGGATCGATTCGAAGAGAGTCCACGCCAGCGACAGATCGCCAGTCGCACTCGGTCACAGCCCAACGACAGGGCGAGTGCCACCACTCCCCATCCGCCGACCAGCGGATGGAACGCGACGGAAAGGCCCAACTGGAGCCCCGCCCACCGTAGCCGATTTTGGAGCAGATTCCCCAGCCCGGCGAACAACAGGCCATACGCGAATACCTTCGATTCGACTCCACCGATCACCCATTCTCCCGAAAGTCCGTTGGGAGTCGCGAACGCCATCCAAAGAATGGCGGCGAAGAGAATCGACCAATTCAATGGAAGCAGTTGGAATCGCATTCCGCGAACGATGGTGTCGAGAAACCCGCCACGGGAGGGCGAGGCTCCTGCCGAGCCGCCACTGTGCTTTCCCGTTTCGACAGGCGAACAAGGGGCAGCCCCCGACCCGAGTTCCCCGAAAGTTCCCCCCTCTGCCTCACCCGACAAGCGTTGAGTGGAAACCAAGCCACGGGAGGGCGAGGCTCCTGCCGAGCCGCCATTGTGCGTTCCCGTTTCAACAGGCGTACACGGGGCAGCCGTCGACGCCAATACCTGCGGAATCAAACCGGTTCCCAACCGATTCCATCCCCAGGCCAAAACCGACCATCCCGCGATCCGCCCCAACCACGCCGCCACGGGAAAAGAAAACACCGCGGCCAGCCAGCCGACCGCGGCGTAAAAAAACCAATGCGCGTTGGTAGACGCGGCGAAGAGGTCGCGCTGGCACCAAGTGTCGATCCAGAAATGCCTGGACTTCGACAGATAATGCGGTTCGTTGACGCCGGGAATCGTCGCGCGCCACGACGCGTCGGCCGCCAGCAACAGTGCGACACCCACCACCGTGATCAGCGTGGCCCGTCGAGGTGTTCGCATCAGAAACACGCCAAGGCGAACCAGGGACGCCGCGAGCGACGCGGGGGGGTGGGGAATCGACGGCGGACTATTTCTTCTTCTTGGCGGCTTTCTTGGGTGCCGACTTTTTGGGAGCGGCTTTCTTGGCCGCTGCCTTCGCCGGCGCATTCTTCGCGCCAAACACGCGGTCGTAGTTCTCCCAGAATTCGGGAGTTGTTCCCGTGCGTACGATTGGTCCACCCATCGACTTCTTCTCCTTGTCTAAACCGTGGTATTGTCTCGATCGCGAACACGCGGTCGAATAGCGGCAGGGATTGCCAACTTGCGTCGACATACGCGCCATTTCATTCGTCCCCCGCTCAATTGTCAAGCGCCTCACCCGGCGCGATGGAATTCCAAGCTTGGAAATCGCAACTCTCATCAACGATCTCGCACGTCCGGCGGCCTTTCCGGTTCCCGTCGATGCGGTCGAAACACACCAGACCCACATCTCGACGGTCTTCATCGCCGGTGACGTCGCGTACAAAATCCGCAAACCGGTCCGCCTGCCATTCCTCGACTTCAGCACGCTGGAAAAACGGGAACGCGACTGTCACGAAGAAGTCCGGCTCAACCGGCGACTCGCCCCGCAGGTTTATCTGGGAGTTGTTCCGATCACCTGCGATCCCAGCGGATGCGTCTTTGAAGGATCGGGAGAGGCTGTGGAATGGGCGGTCAAAATGACACGGTTGCCCGTCGACGCGACGCTGGAACATCTCGTCCAACACGACGCCGTCCAGGGGGACCAGCTCGCGCGCCTCGGCGTGCGGCTCGCCGACTTCCATAGAACAGCGCGACGCGATCCGCACATCGCGTCGTTCGGGCGCATGGATGTGGTGTCGCTCAACCTGAGGGAAAACCTGCGACTCGCGTCACACCAGGTGGGCCAGACGGTCTCCGCAAACGTCTGGGCTCAACTCGATCGCGCCCAAGAAGCGGCGCTCTTGCGCCACCAGGCGTTGATCACCGCGCGTGCCGAGCGCGGTGTCCCGTGTGAAACCCACGGCGACCTGCATCTCGATCACGTCTATCTGTTCCCGGCGGCAGCCACTCCGAATGATCTGGTGATCGTCGACTGTATCGAGTTCAACGAGAGGTTTCGGTTCACCGACCCCATCGCCGACATGGCGTTTTTGTTGATGGATCTCAAGTTTCATGGACGACGCGATCTGGCGGCGCGGTTTTTCGAGGGCTATTTCGACGCGGTCGACGATGATGAAGGGCGAGCTTTGGTCCCCCTCTATTCGGCGTACCGGGCGGCGGTCCGGGGGAAGGTGGAAGGGTTGTTGATGTGCGAGCCGGAGGTTCCGGAAGCCGAACGCACCGCAGCCGCGATGCGGGCGCGGGGACACTGGTTGTTGGCCCATGGCGAATTGTGTGCCGCCGACGAACGTCCTGGCTTGTTGTTGGTGGGCGGACTTCCCGGGACAGGAAAATCGACCCTGTCTCGCGAGTTGGCTGCGGAGTTTCGATTTGAGGTGATTCGATCCGACGTCGTTCGCAAGGAACTCGCCGGCGTGTCACAGGCCGACTGCGCGACCCAAAAACTGATTCCCAAGTACTACAGCGCGGACTGGACGACCCGAACCTACGAAGAGTGTTTTCGGCAAGCGGCGGAACAGATCTGGCAGGGAAGCCGGGTGATCATTGACGCGACGTTTGGAAATGAGGCCCATCGCGCGCAAGGCCTGGCATTGGCCGACCGATTGGGGGTGCCAGGGGGACTGCTGATTTGCGAAGCATCACCCCAGACAATTCGCGAGCGGCTGGCAAACCGCCACGGCGACGCCAGTGACGCCGACTGGGGAATCTACGAGTCGGCACGCGACCAATGGGAACCCAGCGCAGCGGCGACCCTGCGCCGCCAGTCAACACTCCGCACAGATCTCGCAGCCCACTCCCAAGCGAGACGAACGCTCGTTAAATTCGACCTGGCGAGCGGGGTGGCGTAAGCCCGGTGCCGCGTCCAGTGCCATCGAATTCGACCACCCGGCTGGACTCAGTTCGAAAAGGTCACCCCCCACTCATGCCCGCAATGACGGCAATCAAAGCCTGTCAGACGGCCCGCCCCGGGAGTCGGCATACAGTCGCCCGTCTTGGCGAGTGAGAATTCCTCGCGCGGGATCACCCCACCCCGCTGACAGCAGGGACAATGGCGGTTTTTGTGGAGCTGCCTGGCCCGTTCCAGCGGTTCGTTCAGTGCGCCGCGGGTTTCGCGGAAAGGCCCAAGAGCCCGGTAGTGCGAATTGGGGAGTGTCGCACGCGAGGGAAACGACAGTATGACCGGGGCGTCGACTCCCTCGACTGCCACACTGACATCCTCCACACAACAAATCGAAAGCTCGGTGGGGCTGAACAATCGCAATGTACTCATCCGTGAGTCTCCGTGTTCGCGGTCAATCCTGACCTGGAGTCGTTTAATGTTCCAGTTCCCGTCTGAAACCAGTCCTTAAAGACGGTTCTCGATTTCGGGGAGTCGTGACGATACCGAGGCCGTATCCGCCATGCAAGATCGGAATTCGATCAAGAGAATTCTCAACACGATTTGGACAGGATTGTTCACGCGAAAGTCGTTCCAGAATTGTGCAGCCGGACTGAGGTGTGGAGAGGTTAGAATTTCGACCCGCAGTTTAGTCAATCGAAATTAGGGGGGATGATTGTGTCGAATGGACCGACGGTTCCGGTGATCACCGCACACCCGGTGGAGGGACGCGAATAACACCGACCGCCCAAAGAATTCCAGCGCCGTTCGGCGATTTTCCGTACGGAGAGTGCCCGCCGATCGACAATCGGGCCGGCGATTTCCCCCAGAAAGCCTCGGAAAACGCCGCCGGGTGTGGATCCCGGCGTTCCGATTCGCCAAACTTGCCGAGGCGTCATTCGCCTGCAATGATCGACACCTATCCCAGTCACTTCCCGGACTTTCCCCAACAGCCGCCCGGGCCATCCGCGCCACACCCCCTTTGAGTCCCTGATGACGCAACCTTCCCGGAGCCGTGTCGCCAGTCGATGGACCCCCATTTTTCTGGGGCTGTTCGTGGCATCGGTTGTGGGGGGCGGGGTCTGGTGGCTGCGTCGGGACCGAGTGGAAATATCTCCCCAGGAGCCAAAAGAACAGGTCGTGGAGCCGGCCCCTCCCAAGCCAGCTCCACCGAGCGAAGCTTACGTTGGCAATCGCGCCTGCCGTGTTTGCCATTCAGATATCGCCAACATGTACGACGGGCACACGATGGCGAATTCGGCGGCGCTGGTCTCGGAAGCCCCCGCCCTGGAAGACTACACCACCGCCACCCGATTTTCAAAAGGGGGATGCGACTACCGCGTCGAACTCGCGGACGATGGAGTCTACCATCACGAATCGTACACCGACGCCCAGGGAGAACTGTTCGACCAGCGGGTGGAAGTCCAGTACTCGGTCGGTTCGGGGCATCGGGGTCGGTCGTACTTTATTGATCGGGGTGGGTTATTGTTCATGTCACCCATCTCGTGGTACTCGCAGCAGAATCGCTGGGATCTCTCTCCTAGCTATCCCGATCAGAATCACCCCCGATTCGAACGCCCCGTCACCGGACGCTGTCTCGGTTGCCATGCGGGGCGCGTGAACCACGAACCGGGCGAAAATGACCGGTTCATGCATCCTGCAGTTCGCGAGGCGGCGATTTCCTGCGAACGGTGCCACGGTCCCGGGCGGGACCATGTCTCCTGGCATCGCGGAGGGGATTCTCGCACCGGGGATGACCCCATCATCAATCCCAAAAAACTCTCCCCCTCCAAGCGGGAAGGGGTCTGCAACCAGTGCCACCTGATTGGAACCGACGAGGTTCTGCGCTACGGCCGGACCGACTTTGATTTTCGGCCCGGAATGGAAATTGGCGATGTCTGGTCGATCTTCGTCGAGGGAACGGGCGTTTCGAACGCGGGAGAGACAACCGCCGTCAGCCAGGTGCAGCAGATGCGGGCGAGTCGTTGTTTTATCGGAAGCGAAGGCAAGCTTGGCTGCATCACCTGTCACGATTCGCATCGACTTCCGACCAGTGACACACGCCTGGTCGAATACAACACCCGTTGCCAGAGTTGCCATTCGGACCGGGGCTGCTCGCTTCCGCTGGCGGAGCGCGAGGCCCCGCCCGCGAACGGTTCGTGCATCGACTGCCACATGCCCCGGCTCGGCGCGAACGACGTGCCGCACACGACTCAGACCGACCACCGTGTGCTGCGTCGTCCCCAGTCACCGACAGCGGAAGAATTGAGCGCGGTGGCGACGCCGCGAGAACCGGTCACTCGCATTTTTGACCTGGAGGAAGTTCCGCTCGACGCGTTTGATTTGAATCGGGCGCTGGGAATTGTCGAGGCGACGCGCGCGGAGCACAGCCAGAATGCGGAACGGGCGGCGCGTGCTGTTTCGCTGCTGGAACCGATCTCGAAACGCGATCCGACTGACAGCGCGGTCGCTGACAAGTTCGGGATCTCACTGGCGATCTCGGGAGATCCTGATCGGGCGGTCGACACCTGGCAGAGAGCCCTGTTCGCCAACACCAAAAGTGAAGGGTTGCTGTATTCGATTGGACTCGCCTATTCGTCGACAGGCCGCCACGCCGAGGCGCTGCCCTATTTCAATCGCCTGACGCAGGTGAATCCCTGGCGGACGGAATACCAGGCGCAGCGGTCGCGGGTACTGTTGGCGAACGGCAAAACGGAAGATGCGATCGAGGCGGCCAAGCGTGTAACCGAGTTGAACCCTTCCATGGCGGCGGGATGGGAATGGCTGGCGTTCATTTGCGAACAGGATGGCCGTCCCATTGAAGCCGAGCGATACCGTAAGATTCAGAAGCGAAACGAAAAGCGGACGGCCGCTGAATGAGCGGAACCCGCCAGCGGGTCGGGACAGTGATCTCATTATCGCACTCCCCGCTGTGTCGTTTCACCCCATCTCAAATCCCGACGAAACCCTGATTCATGACGTCCTCCACTCCAGCTCCCCAACAACGCCCCCCTCTGGTGACGCTGCTGCTGGCCTTGATTCCCCTGGCCATCGCGGTGGGAGGTTTTCTCTTCTTGCGGACGAATCAGCCGGAACCGTTGATCGCGGAGGAACTGGTTGACCCCCAGAAGAATCTGTTGCCCGTGAAAGGGCCGGAATATGAAGACATCGTCAAAAGCTGGGAGCTGAAGAATCCCGCCGCCCCGTCGCGTGGTTTCGTTGGCAGCGCCGCCTGCCGGGAGTGCCATACCGAGATCTACGACAAATATCAGGCGACCGGCAAGGCGAAGTCGTTCGGTTCCAGCCTCGATCCGGCGGTCGCCGCAAGTTTCACCCAGGGGGAACGCTGGTACGGCGTGGAACACCAGGACGGCACGACGTTTCACTGCGAAGCGCTGTTCGATAACGCGAGTGAGCCGATTTACAATCAGCGGGTTCCGGTGCAGTTCGCGATCGGTTCGGGAAGCAAAGGGAAGTCGTACGCGTTTCTCCACGACGGGTCGCTGTTTCTGTCTCCCCTCTCCTGGAGCACCGAAGGAAATCACTGGGAACTGACGCCGGGATTCCGTCCGGAGTCGGGGAATCGATTTGAACGGCGGGTGACAGCCCGCTGTCTGTCGTGCCACGTCGGTCAGGTGAACGCGGCGAGCAAACAATTCGACCGGTTCGGCGATCCGCCGTTCATCGAAGCGAGCATCGGATGCGAACGGTGCCACGGGCCGGGAGAGCAGCACATCGCGCTGCGACAGAAGGACAAGGCGGCGACGAATGACCCAATCGTCAATCCGAAACATCTTGACACCGAACGTCGCGAGGCGGTTTGCAATCAGTGCCATCTGTCGGGCGCGGAAGAAGTCTTGCGGCACGGTCGAACCGATTTTGATTTTCGTCCGGGGATGACCCTGTCAGAGATTCGTACGACCTACCTGGACCCGTCACCCTCGTATTCGGACGGCACTCCGCGGAGCCCCAGCCAAGTCGAACAGATGCGCGCGAGCCGGTGCTACCGGTTGAGCGAAGGAAAACTCGGCTGCATCACCTGTCACGACGCGCATGGTTCCCCCGCCCCGACGGAACGCGACGCGTTCTATCGGGCGAAGTGCCAGACGTGCCACGCGGACAAGGGGTGTGTCCTTTCGGAGGACCAGCGGCTCGCGAAGAACGATTCGTGCGTCGCCTGTCATATGCCGACGATTGACGGAGTCGCGCAGCCCCATATTTCACGTACCAGCCACTCGATCTCGCGTACGCCGGAGGCGATCCCTCCCCGGGGTGGGCGTCGGCAGTTGGAGTTGTTTGTCGATGGAGGGGCGCTGCCGGCGGTCGACCTGCAGCGGGCGCGGGGGATCCTCGGGTCGCGGACAGCGGAATCGCAGCGCGATGAGGAACTCGCCGCCCGGGCGATCACGTTACTTGAGCCAATCGCGGCGGCGAACCCGGGGGACGCGGCGGCGGCGCTGGCGATCGCCCGCTGCTACCAGGTACTCGGGCGGCCGCTCGATGCGGTGCCGCTGTGGCGGGAAGTTCTCAGTCACGATGCCGAGAATGAAGTCGCGCTGCTGGCGATGGCGCAGACGTTTCACCGCTTCGGACAGTACAAGCGGTCACTCGAGTTCCTCGACGCGTTTCTCGAACTGAACGACTGGCCCGCCGACGCGCAAGGGTTGCGGGCCCAGTTGCGGGAACAGGTGGAAGACTTTGACGGTGCGTTGGCAGCGGCGCGACTGGCGCTGGAACGGGATCCGACTCAGATCACCGCCTATCAATGGCTGGAAAATGCGAGCCAGCGCGCCGGGCTGGCGGAGGACGCCGCGAAGTACCGCGTGGTGAGAGAACGGATTCTGAAGCGATTGCCTCCACCGGAGGAAAGTCCGAAGGAGGAGTGAGGGGGTTTGAGGGGCGGATTGTAGGTAACGGATCGGGAGTGCGGCATCTCCCCTCCGAACGAAAGCGATCAGTCCACCCATGCGAGTGAGGCGGCAGAAATTGAATGCCGACTCAGCCGTCACGACAGAGCGGATCGTACCTGGTCCAGCAACGGCGAATCGGGCGACTGGCTCCCCCGGATGTAATAGACCGACGTCGCCAGCATTTGAGGTCGCCACACGGGGGAAACGACGTCGAGGTCTTCGAAGATCGACGCAGTGTACTTGTAGTGATGCGCGTCGGATTGCTTCCTCAGGACCAGCCCCCGCGCCATTCCCGCGAACGCGCTGAGATCGCCACCGCGCGCCGCGAAGGTGAGTGCCAGGGGGGCGGCTGCGGCCGGGTCTCCCGACAGCTTGTCGAAAATGGTCGCGAGCGCGGTGGAGCCATCGGCGGCGATGTCGACTACGGGCAGATCCGTGATTCGCGTGGCGTTGAGTTTCGAATCACGCGAGGCCATGAACTGCTGGAACTGGCACATCCAGCCAATTCCCTGCAGGAGCAACAGCAACCGGTTCGCCGGCTCCGCCGACTGGCGAAACGCGTAATGCAGCGCGTTCACCGAAGTGACGGTATGAATGCCGAAAATACCCGGTTGACGCATCATCAATTCGCCAGCCGCCAGATGAACGGCGTCCCAGACCGCACCCGCCTGAGCTTTGCCAGCCACCAGTGCCGCGACCGCCTGGTCGGCCGAACGCAGCATGTCACCCGATCGCAGCGTCTCAAGCAGGTCGCGCGTGAAATCCGCATTGCCCGACGTGGCGGTCCAGTTGCCGGCGAGCTTCGCGAGGTTCTCGGCGACCCGGCGTTGGTTCGGCAGGTACGACTGATTCTCAAACGCGAAGTTGTTGACTTCTTTCTGCTTGAAATCAAGTAACGCCAGAACCAATGACCGCAGCACCGGTTCGGCGTGACGCCAGCCAATCGTCTGCAACGTCCGCCAAGCGTTGGCGACAAAAATCGCCTTGTGGCCAATGTTGCGGTAGTCGCGGGCACCGTACTTCCACAGTCCCTCGACCACTTCGTGCGCACCGCGCGACCGGACCAGGGACACAATGGCCCGATCGGCGCGCGGCTCGTCCCAGGCATTCATCGCGGTGTCGAATTCGGTCCACGCCTGTTCGGGTGAAGGAATCGGTCCGACCGGATCGCGCAACACGAAGTCACCCAGTTTGACGTCTTCCGCCTGTGACTGTTTGAACTCGGCGAGCGCCCAGAACAGTGGCAGCAAGCGGTCGCGAACCGGCGCGTCGAGACTCAGTTGATGCGCGGCGTGAATCGCGAAGACGCAATGGAATTTGAACCCGGGAGGTTGCGGATTGACGTTGCGGATTCCCGCCAGAAAGACCGCCGCCAGAAACTGCCGGTAGGTCACCCCCCGCTTCAGTTCCGCGACCGCCATCTCAAAACACGGTTCGGCGGGGGTCTCTTCAATCTTGCGAACCAGCGGCTCAATTTCCGGGGTGAAGCGGACGATCTCGGACGTCAGCGCCGGCTCGTCGGCGGCCGCCCGGGAGAGCCGGGTCCAGTCGGCCCCGCCACTCAATGCCGTCAGTAACCCCGCCCCAGTGAACGACAGAAAATCACGACGGTTGGCGACAGACATGAGAACGCTCCAGAGGAAACGGGGTATCGTGACCCGTCACTATACTCAGTGCGGCGAAAAACGCGAATTTGTGGAGGTGGCGCGCAGGTCAGGAAGTGAAAAAGTCGACCGCTTCCTGAAGGGCGCGGCTCTGCGGACACCTTTACTCCGCACGGCGTCAAATCAGACAATTCGTGGCACCAGACCCCATCCGGCTCGCCCGGATGGTGAATGAGATCGGAAGCTAGCAAAAGGCCGACCATTCTCGATCAAGACCACATTCAGTTCGCGTATCACCTCACTTTTTTGGAAACGCCGCGGGCCACTCTTTTGTCGTCCGCCAGCCTGTCGCGTCGATGCGATCGAATTCCGCTTCGACATCGGTCCCCACGTAGAACGAGAGCCAGCCGCGCATCAGCTTGGTCTCTCCCGGGGGACAATCGGGGAATTTCGGGTCAGAATGGAGGCACGGGCACGGGGCGTTGCCCCAGGGTCGATGGCAGGGATCCCACGCGGTGATCACCCAGCGATCGCCACGTTTCGACCGGGCCGCGACATAGGGGGAACGAAACACTTTGTTGTCGTTGGTCTGCTCCGCGAATTCCGGTGCCCCTTTGAGCATCACACAGTTTTGAACCCGCAGGTCCGAAAGCGGTTCCCGTGTGCCATTGGTCAGCGACATGGTCATTCGAACGGCGTCGGTCCCGGCAACGACCCGGGTTCGAAACGAGATTCCGTTAGGCAGTTTGCGTTCGAGAACGAGCGAGCTATCGGACGACCGGCTCCACTCCATGACTTCGAGATCCACTCCCGATTTCGACCAGATCGTCGGGACGTGCGTATGCGCAAGGTACGTCAACCCGAGGTTTGACCAGATCGCCTCCGGCACATCCGCGACAACATAGCTCGCGGGATCCCAGGGAGTGAACACGCTGACTTTGGTTTCGCGCTGCGGATCAACCGCGCCATCCAGGAACCCGATCCGGGGATGTCTTCCTCCAGGATAAGGGAGAACCAGAAGCGGTGCGTCTTTGGGCCGTTCGGGTGCTTGTCCCTTTTCAATCTGAAACTCGGCCAGTGCTTTTTCGACCTCGGCGGACGTCAAGCCGGTCGCGGTGCGAATCTCGTCCAGCTCGAACCGATGGTGCCAGACCATGTTCTCCAACCACTGCCGCAACTCCTCCCGCGATTTCGGTTTTCGGGAATTCTTGTGGGGCGCATCGTGACCCAGGGCGGCAACCCCACCCAGGAGAATGACACAAGTCAATGTGAGAAAGCGGCGGATTGTCAGCGCGAACTGGTGGATCCTGGGCATTGGAACGATTCCGGGCGAGGCGACAGGGGCGTGCGAAACGGTACAAGGACCGGTCGATCATACGATTTCGCGACTCCGATCGCATCGGCCAGCGTTGCAATCAGACGCCGAAGTTCTATGATCACAGGCGATTTCCCACCCAAATTTCCCCCCCTGTCTGGCTCGCCTCTCCGGAGTGATTCCGATCGTGAGTAACGTCAACGCCCCCGCCACTGAAGCCCAACTCCGTCAGGCGAAAGAAAAACTCGACGCCCACGTTCGTGAGATCGTGGAGTGGCACTTCAACCCCGCGACCGGTTCGCCGTTCTGGCTGGAAAAAGTGAGCGAACTCGGGTTCGACCCGCGGAAGGCGGTTCAGACTTACGACGACCTTAAGAAGTTCCCGTCGTTTGAAGACGAGTGGCTGCGCGGCGGTCCGATCAGCCGCTGGATTCCCCAGGGTTTGAAGGGGAAGCCGGTGTACGTTTTCGAAACCGGCGGAACCACGGGCATTCCGAAAAGCCGGATGCAGATTGACGACTGGAAGACCGACTACGAACTGTTCAGCCACACTCTGCCCGACGAGCATTTCCCAAAAGGCTCCAACTGGCTGATGCTGGGGCCGTCCGGCCCCCGTCGGTTGCGGCTGGCGGTTGAACATTTGGCTCAGTACCGGGGCGGCATCTGTTTCTGTGTCGATCTCGATCCCCGCTGGGTCGTCAAGTTGATCAAACGCGGAAACATGAAGGAAATGGAAGCGTACCGCGATCACGTGATCGACCAGGCGCTCACCATTCTGTCGGCGAACCACAATATTCGCTGCATGTTCACCACACCCAAACTGCTCGAAGCCTTGGCGATGAAACTGATGGAGAACGGCTCCAGCATCAAGGCGAGTGGCATCACAGGGATCTTCTCGGGCGGCACCGAATTCACCCCGCAGTGGTACCGGTTCGCGATGGATGAACTGCTGATCGATCCCGAAAATCCTTCGTCGGGTCCGGTCTTCATGACACCCACATACGGCAACACCCTGATGGGGTTGGCGTGCGGCAAGCCGTTCGATCCCGCCGACAACTACAAGATCACCTACTTCGCCCCACAGCCCCGGGCGGTGATCGAAGTGGTGGAATTCAAGGACTACAACACGTTGGTCGGCTACGGGCAGACCGGTCGTGTGAAGTTGACGACACTCACGAAGGAAACGTTCATTCCCGGCTTCATGGAACGGGACGAGGGGGAACGCGAACTGCCGATCGAGAAATTCCCCTGGGATGGAATCAGCGGCACCCGCCCGTACCACGAGTTTGCCAAGACGACCACGGTCGGCGTCTATTAGTGAACCCTCTGTCGGCCGCTGCCAACTGAGTTGAACACGCCGTTCTAACCTGCCAATTTCGTTTCGTTTCTCGGAGTCCACGACTGTGGTTGAGATTCCCGTCATTCGCTGGGGCAAACAGTACGACAGCCTGGAAAAACAGGAGGTCGTGCATTTTGAAACCGGCGAAGTGCTGGCGCAGGTGCATCAGGCCAACGGCGGCATGTTGAAGATGGACCGCCGATTTTCGCAGCGTGCCCGCGACGTGCTGCGCCAGATTCCGATCGACACGCTGATCGAGATGATGGCCAAGGCGGGTGACCTGTATTTGAACGCGACGCTGCCACTGGGGAACGGAACCCAGACTCCGGCCGAATTCTGCCGGATGCAGTCGGCCACCACGGGACTCCCCGAACACATGTCGGCGTTTAACATGAAGAAGAACTTCTTCGTGTTGACCCACATGCGGGAGATTCTGGAGGCCCTGACGCGCGGTCTGCCCCTCGACATTCTGACACGCGGCTACGGCAAAGAGGCCCGCGGGATCATGCTGAGCTATCAGGCGAATAGCCCGACGCTCGGCATGGTGTTGCCCTCAAACTCGCCCGGCGTACATACCCTGTGGATGCCGGTGATTCCGCTGCAGATCGGTCTGGTGCTGAAGCCCGGACCGCAAGAGCCGTGGACGCCGTACCGGATGGCGGAAGCGTTCTTTCAGGCGGGGATCCCTCGCGAGGCGATTTCGATCTACCCCGGCGGACCCGAAGTTGGGGCCGCTGTGATTGAGTCGTGCGATCGCACGATGATCTTCGGTGGAACGGCGACAGTGGAGCGGTACCACGGGAATCCCCGTGTGCAGGTTCACGGTCCCGGTTTCAGCAAGATTCTGCTGGGGGACGACGTGGTCGACCAGTGGGAAAAGTACATCGACCTCATGGCCGACAGTATCTATCTCAACAGCGGCCGCGGCTGTATCAACTGCTCGGGGATTTGGGCGTCGCGGCACACCGCCGAGATCGCCGACGCCTTGGGGAAACGGCTCGGCCCGATCGCCCCCTTGCCTATGACCGACTCCAAGGCGAGCTTGGCGGCGTTCACTATCAAGGGACAAGCCGAGGCGATTTCGGCCCAGATCGACGAAGGGTGCAAACAGCCGGGCGTGACCGAGGTGAGCGCGAAGTATCGTGGTGGAGACCGCTTGGTCGTGCATGAGCGGTGCGACTACCTGCGTCCGACCGTGATCCATTGTGCCAGTCCCGAACCGACGATCGTCAAAGCGGAATACATGTTCCCGTTCTCGACGGTCGTTGAATGTCCGCAAGACAAGATGCTCTCGCAGATCGGTCAGACGCTGGTTTGCTCGGCGATCACCAAAGACCCGAAATGGTCGCAGCAGTTGCTGGATGCGACGAACATCGACCGCTTGAATATCGGCGATGTGAAAACGATTCAGTTGAACTGGCTGCAACCGCACGAAGGGAACATCATCGACTTCCTGTTCCGGAACCGCGCGTTCCAGAACGAAGCCCCCCCCGCGCACTAAGCCGCACGCCGATTCTCGACTCGGATCCGCGAGATTCAGAATCACCGCGGATCCGATGCGGGAAGTTGATGAAGTGTTGATGGCTCGGTTGAAATCGTATTCGTCATGGACTGATGAGCAGCGTACCGATCACACAGGCCCGGGAGGCCCCTTCCGGCGATTCCCCTGGGAGAGAAGTCCTCCCCTCGGGATTGCGCCTGTTGTGTGTCGGTGCCAGTGAGCCTTCTTGGGTTGGCTTGACCCTGCAGCTTGACGCCCGTGGTTCCCACGAGCCGAAGTTTCGATGGGTCGCCACGCCTGCGGAGGCATTGGCGATTCTCGCCGAAGAGTCCTTTGACTGTCTCCTGCTCCGCTATCAGCCTGTTTGGGATCCATCGGGTGAGGATCCGCTGGCTCTGGCCCGCGCAGTTCGGGCGGGGGGTTCGGCAGATCCCATTGTCGTCGTGACCCAGTTGGCCGACGACGGCGCCTGGTCAAATGCGATCGCACTGGATGTCGATCTCCTGGTGACCCCCAGCGGCTGGGAATCGACCGCGCTGATCCCCGCGATCGCGCGGGCGGTGTCTCGAGGCCGAATTCGGGATGAGATCGATCGATTGCGGTTAGAAGAACGACGCCGGCTATTGCGGGACCGGGGTGAGGCGGAGTCGATTCTGGCTCAACAGATACAAATTGTCTCTGACCTGGAATCGCTCACCGAATTGGAACCGGCCTGTGGTACAGACCCGCGTTTCGAGGGGACACAACGAACCGCCTTCGCGGACTATTACCAGGAGCTGCTCCGGGGCTACGTCATGATGAGTTCGGGCACTCTATCGGATGACGTTCGAAAGCTCGCGGATGTATTCCGGCAAGCGGACGTCACACCGCGAAATGCGCTCCGCCTGCACTTGCGGTGCCTCGAGCGTTTGATCAACGGACTGGGAAGCCGCAGCAGTCGCCACGTGCTGACGCGAGCCAACCTGCTGGCACTCGAACTGATGTTGCATCTGGCCGAATCGCGCACGGCACCTCGCCTGTTGGACTGACAATTCGTGCACGACTCTGTCCTTGTTCCGTCTTGTTTCCTCCGGACCTTTGAATCGATTCCATGAACGACCAATCGACAACCGTTTCGGACCTTCGCGCCATCATGCGGCAATTTGTCGACGAACGGGAATGGAGTCAGTTTCATACTCCAAAAAACCTCGCGATGTCGCTGGCGATTGAAGCGGCCGAGGTGATGGAACACTTTCAATGGGTCGACGTGGCGGAATCGGCCGCCCGGGGGCACGACCCGGCTCACCGCGAAGGGATCGCCGACGAACTCGCCGACGTTTTCTGTTATTTGCTCAGTCTCGCGAATTCGCTCGACCTCGATCTGAGTACCGCGGTGCGGGAGAAGATGGTCAAGAACGCCCGCAAGTATCCTGCGGAGAAATTTCGCGGCGTTTTTGAGGCCACCGACAATTCGCGCGGCTGATTTCGCTTCCATCGCACGGGGGGTTAACGAACCCGCGCGGCATTTGCGAATGCTCCCTTGGATGCAACCGCTGCCAAGCGGCGGTTTCGCTCAACGACTCGGGACTCTTATTCTCAAGGGAGTCTTCATGAGTTCGAACGCAGTCGATCCGGTCCTACAGGGTGTCTAACAAATCTCCGCTCCGACACGGTGTCCTAACATGCGCGCTCTGATTCGCTGTCTGTCATTGGTGACATTTCTTTTCCTGGTCCCGGCACTGTCCGCAGGCGACCTCGCTACGTTGGCAGGACAAAGTGTGTCGGTTGAGGTTCTGTTGATTGAGTCACCCCCCGGTGGAGAGCGGATCGAATCCGACGAGGTGACGGATCCGGCAGCGATCCTGGCGCGCGCACGAGAACTGCAGACGCAGAAGAAACCGGTGACGATCACGCGAGTTCGGCTGACCACACTGGAAGACGTCGCCGCTACCGTTCAAACGGGCGAAACCGCGGCAGTCGAAACAGGTCGCCAATTTCGCGGCGGTCCGCGTGGGGACACCCAAGGATTCCCGATGATTCCCGTTTTCAGCCATCAGCAGTTTGGGACCGTTGTCAGCGCCACACCGCGTATCGAAGAGGAGGGGACGATTTTGCTGGAATTGTCGCTCGAGCGATCGGCCGTGGCTCGGGCTCCCTCTTCGGACGACCGCGCAAAAAATCCGGCAGACCCACCAGTCGTACCCCGAACGGTCACACTCAAGACTCAGGCGACCCTGCGTTTGAATGAAGGTGAGACGCGACTGGTTCAGGGAATCGATTTTACAAGCGAAGGCAATTCGACGGAAACCGTGGTATTGGTGACAGCTCGCTTTGTGCAGAACGCGAAGAGGCCGATGGGTCAGAATCCCCCCGCCGGTGCCGGACGTGCGCCGCAACTGCGAATTTATCGTCTGAGGACTGTGGATCCCCAGTCAGCGAAACTGACGATCAGCGAACTGCTGCCGCAGTCGAGGATCTCCATGGCGGTTGATGAACGAACAAACTCGTTGATTGTGAATGGCTCCTCCAAAGATCTGAGTGTGATCGGTGAACTGATCGACGAACTCGATCAGCCGCCGAAAAAGCCGAACTAGGAAAGGACCCGTATCGAACCGCAGAATTGCCGTTGAATCGCTCGCGCGATACGGCAACCGCACGGATGTCCGCGTGGTGGGCTATTTTCCGAAAGGCGTCAATCAAAACCGGTCCGGATCACAATGCGATTGGTCGCCAAACGTCGCGGGGAACGCGAAACGCATTCACGCCTCGCTAACAGCAAGACATCGCCGTTGTTTCGCAAAACCTAGTGACTGGCAACCTGAGTCGGCGTCCCCCCGGTTGGCTGCGTCAACGCGCTCGCGAACTGCTTCAACTGCTGTTCGAGCCGTTCCAGGTCAGCAACGGCGAGTTGTTGATCGCCAAACCGGACCTGGTAGAACAGTTCGGTGACTTCCCGGGGAAATTCGCTCAGGCCCGAATTCTCCAGCCGGCCATTGAGCTGGTTTTGTACGAGTTTGGCGAATTCCCGTTGTGTCTGGTTGGCCGAACGCACCAGTCCGCGGCGGGCGACTTCCTCGGTAAATTGGTCGTAGAACCGGACGACCATGCGGGCCGGATCAACCCGGCCGAGCCAGCGGTCCAGAATGCGCGTGAAGAACTGGGAAATGCCATTTGTCGGTCTCCCCGCCGCATCGCGTCCCCCCAATGACATCCCGCGATAGAGCGCGCGAACCAGCCCGAATACCGCGACCACCCCACCCAAAATCCACGGCCCTTTGCCGCGCGACCAGCCCCCACCTGTTGGATCCACCGATCCAAACTCCGTGAAAATGTCACGCATGGTCGCCAGCGACGATTTGGCGTCGTCCCACATGCGGGTCAAGGGTTCGTAGAACGAACTCTGTTGGCGATCGATCGACATGGTGACGAAGTAGCTCGACCAGATCGACGACAGGGAGTCGCGCGCATTCCCCCAAAAGCCTCGATTTGTGCGAAATCGTCGGACTTCCTCGTCGCGTGAAAAGGGGACCGCGTCGAGTGTCTGCCAACGGTTGTCGTACCACGCCTCGACCCAGGCATGCGAATGCCGCTTTTGGACCTCGTAATACCCGGACGACGCGTTGAATTCCGCCCCCTTGAAGCCGGTGACCAAACGTGTGGGAATCTTCTGCGTCCGCAGCATCAACGCCAAGGCCGCCGCATAGTATTCACAATGCCCCTGTCGGGTGTTAAACAAAAAGTCCTCCACGGGATCCGCCGCGGGATCTTCAACCCGCATTTCCAGCGAATATCCGTATTCCCCCGAATCCCGGAGAAACTCCACAATTCGGTTCGCGATCGCCCGTTCATGCGAGGTTTTGCCATCGTCAACCACCTCGCCCGCCACACGGTCGGCGAGATCCTTCATTTTGACCAGTTCCGCCGGCCATTTCTGGTACTGGATGTAGGCCCGCGCGGGTCGGCCGCGATTGTCGGTGGTCACCAGCGTTGGCATGTCGGCATGCGGATCGGTCCGTGACCAGATGAAATACTCCTGCAACGACGCCTTCATGTCGCGGGCCAGCAATACCCGCGTGTTCGTTTCGCGATCGAGTGACTGGTACGGAACCATCGAATACGCCAGATCGACCGGACGCATCGCAAAGATGACCTGCTCCTCGCTGGAGTCGATGACGTACTCCTGCCGGATCATTCCCGGCGGCTTTCCAATGTATGGCACCACCGCGAACTGTTCGTCCCGGTTGACCGCCTGCCAGCGTCCTTTTTCATAGTGGTTGAGAACGGCACCACGAAACATCGGTTCTTCCAGCCCCTGCATCGAGGCGAATTCCTGGATAGTGACCGAGCGGTCGGAATCGCGATCGAACAGCCTTACGCGAAAGACCCGGGTGCGATCCTCCAGAATCTGCCCCATGTGTCCCAGGCGGATGTCGCTGGAAAACCCGGTCACTGTCCTTGCCGCCCCCAGCGATGTGTTCAGGAACGGATTGCCCGAGCCAATCCAGATACGGGGGACAACCATGAAAATGAGAACACCAAACAGAACTCCCAGCACCGCCATGCGAAAGATACTCATGACGAAACGGGGACCAATCCAGCGTCCCGCGGTATCCTGGCACAGCCCATGCCGGTCCAGCACTGTCCTTCCCGGCCCCATCGCCGACGTCGGCCTCCCGCCACTCGCCGCGCTCCCTTTCAAATTTGCTTGGGTCGCGACGGAATTGCCTTTGGTATTCAATTCGTCGGAGCGATCCAGAAATCCATATTCCTGGGCCCGTAAAAACACATTGCCCACCGCCATGGTCCACAACATGAGGAACAGGAACAGCAGCATCAGCCCGCCGTACGCGCCGGAATTTGTCAGGACCGCCCCAACGGCGACCTGCAAGAGCGCGAAGGCCCCCAGCCACCAATATTCGCGCGCTTCTTTTTTCTGAAACAGCACAATCCACGTCAGGTACGAGAGAAAGTGCGCGCCAGACAACAGTCGGGCTTCGATATTCGGAGTCAGGAATTCACCGACCGCCGCCGCCGCCGCGACCAGCCCCAACGTGTTCGTCCCCCACTTCGGCAGATTCCAGCGTCCCTGTCGTTCATTCAGGCTGAACGCCAGGATCGCCACAATGATGGTAATTCCCGCGGGAAAAGGTGTCCCCTCACCCAGCCAGGCCATCGCGCTCGCAAGAATCACCAACAGGTAAATGCTGACGAGAAATGTGTCGCGGAGTGTCATCGTCCCCCCTCCAATTCCGTCCCCAGGGTGAAATACTCCGCCAGCGGGGCTGTGGCGTCCCCCAGCACCTCGAATTCCGCCAGTACCGCCTCCGCGGTTTCCTCTTCATTCACGAACGCGGAACGCAATCGTTCGCCTCGGTCGGGATGAGTGGTGACAAACACCTTGCGACACGAATCTCCCAGTCTTCGTCGAATCGCTTCCCCCGCGAGACTCCAGTCCGGCCGCGGTCCACCGGCAACCACCGCCAATGACTCCAATGCGGCCCGGATGGGAAGTCCAAAACCCGCTTCTCCCATACTCTCGGCGTTCATGCCACAAATAATCATCTGAACGCCAGTGTCCATCGTCGCCCGAGCCCGAGTGACACAACAGGTTGCCGCGAAACTTACCACATGCTCCACCGCCTCGCGCTGCTTGTCTGTGGGCGACGCAGGGAGCCACAACTCCAGCACCAGCAGCAGTTCGGGATCGTGTTGTTCCTGGTACTCCCGGACCATCAGTTCATTGCGGCGGGCGGTGGTCCTCCAGTGGATCGCCCGTCGACTGTCTCCTTTGCGAAATTCCCGCAATCGATGGAATTCTTCGTCGAACACGCCGCCGCGCGCCGGCGCGTCAAACTGCGATCGCTGATGCGCCCGGTGCGCCTCTTGAAAACGTGACGTCAACCGGCCGATTCGTGGGAACACCAACACGTGTTCTTCAATGTCGATCTCAAAACCACGCTCCCAGAGTCCCAGGGGATAACGCGACGCGATCCGCAAGGGGAGGAAATCCATCCGACCCCGGGAACCGGGTGTCAACTGGTACGAAGCCTCCCGAGCCTCCCGCGCCGGCACACGCTGGAACAACACCGACGGCCGCAGTCGTTGCTTCCCCTGTTGGACCGTGTCCTCCACCAGAACCATCCAGGAGGGCATCCAGCGTTTGCGATTCGCGAGTTCAATCCGCACGGCGCAAGGTTCGCCGACGAAGACCATGTCGGGCAACATCCGCCGTGCGCGCGTCCGCCGGATCACGGACATCGTCGCCTGGCCATTCAGGACAAACGCCCCCGCCATCAGCGCGAACACCAACAGCAGCATGTTCGAGTGACCAAACAGCGACCCGAGGAGTACAACCACCATGAACAGCGTGTAGACCACCGCCTCTTTGGTGAGTCGCGCTTCGTATCGCCGGGCCTGGAGATTTCCACCTCCAATCAGAAACGCCAGAATCGTTCCAGGGGCGGATCGCAACCAGCGGAATCCCCCCTCACGCCAACTCCAGACAATTGTCGCTCCCCCAAGGATCATCAAAAGAAAGTGCGACACGTCCATTCTCGGTCGCCGGCCGCACCAAATCACCAGCAGCAGCCCCGCCACCAGCAGCAGGGCGCTCGTCCAGCTTCCTCGTCGCGACTCAACGGACCGCGTGACAGACATGGTCGAAAAAACTCCGGAGCTTTGTTGCCGGATACAGGCAGAACGCGTATTCACGGTTCCGCAACACCACATTTGCCGACACCCGGCGTTCGGTCTCGGCCAGTCGCGTCATCAGTTCCCGTCGGCATTCTCCCGTGAACTGGGCCAACTCTCGTGAGATCGCCTGCAGACGGCGATAGCGCTCGCGACCCGCGCCGGGAGCGTACCACGCCCCATCGCCCGGGGACAACCGTCCCCCGCGGGCCACCCCCTGCTCCGCGATCAATCGACGCTTCTCCAACACCAGCGCCTTGGCCTGGGGTGAGGCCGGCTGGTCGAGGAACCGCTCCGGGTGCTGTTCAATGTCCCGAAGTTTCAGACGGAGCGTGTGGAGATCACCCGCCGATTCCGTGAACGATGCGATCGGCAGTCTGACGGTCGCTGAGAGGGTGGCGAATGCCGGCGGTCGAATTCGCCAGAACTGGCCGATGATGCGGTCGGTCATCTCGTCGTACTTCGCGCCGCCAATTCCATGGACAAACAAGTCGGCCAGATAGAGCCGCGAAAACAGGGTGGTTGTCAGTGCGCGGGTCCGCAGTTTGATTCCCCGTTGAGACAACTTGGCCAGCGCATCAACTGCCCCCTGCCCCACATCGTCCATCAGTTCAAATCCGCCCAGAATTTCGCGCCCGTCGCTCAGTTCCAGACGATTCCCCACCCGTCGCGCCATCAGCCGCAAACGCTGACTCTCTCCCGCCCGCCAAACCCAAAACGGCGCTTCGAGCCACTCCTGGTCGCGCCGCAGATCGGGGACCGGATGCGTCTTGCTCCGGAGCCGATTGATGCGCCGATAGTCGGCCAGCACCGAATTGTAAATCGCATGCAATCGGGGCAGATCCGCGAGAACCCGGCCGACAAATCGGCGAAAGCAGTCCAATTCGCACAGCCGACTGAGCGGCAACTCCAGGTTTCCCCAACCGAATTGCCGTTCCAGCGCGGCCCGCGCGGCGGAAAACGCCCAAGCCGGATTCACGAGTTTCTGCCGGGCGCGGACAACATTGTCCCAGAACGCCGGCAACACACTTTCTTCCCCCAGAACGGGCAAGAATTGACTCAATGCCCGCTCCGCACTCTCGCCGAATTGGTCGAAGACCGACCGATTCACTACGCCCGCCTCCTCCCACGGACCCGACGTGGGCGGGACATCGTAGGGAACGGTCGTGAAGTGCGGTGCCTGAGGATCGCCGGCGGGCAGCATGATCGTCGGTGGGGCCGCCGTGTCGTTGTCGACGATCAGATTGAGACCGACACCGCTTCTGCGCCGGGCGAGTTCCGCGACGACAAAATTCTTCACCCAGACCCCGGGATGAAACAACGCTGGCTGATGCCCGGTGAGGTACCACTCGCCCGAGTCCAGCAACTCGGTCGCACGTTCGTCCGACGGCTCCCTCGCTTCACCGACCCGAGTGTGTCCGCCATCGCCTGAGATGGCACCCAACAAGTCACGCGTCCAGTCCCGGGCCGCGACCAGCACGGCGCGGCGAGCCTCCCGTCGTTCTTCCGGACAAGGGGCAACAAGCGGGGCGGCGGAATCTCCACAGCGAACCTGGCCAAACATCGCGGCATTCCCTGCGGCGCACTCCCCCAGCCGGCCGAGTTCCGGAATTGCCAGCACCGATAGATCCCCAGCCGGGGTCTTCCAGCGCGTGCGGCGGGCAGAATGGTCTCCGGGAGAAGTCCTCACCGGCGACGTGGATTCCGTCATGAGAGTCGCAAACCAGCCAGGTTCAAAGGGAAAGCGCCCGTGGGGCGAACGACGTCAACAGCCGACGGAACACTCCACCGGAGCCGCGTCTCTTTGGGCGATCGCCGCTTCGAGTACCGACCGATAATGCCCCACCCGCACCGAAGCGTCATCCAATGCGCCCCCGAAAGAACGTTTCTCTTCGAGATAAACGCGCGGGACGGGAAATTCCACAATCCGCAACCCCGCAGCGACCGCCTGAACCCACACTTGCAGCGGCATCGCATAGCCGTTGTCCGTGATGTCAAAATGCCGCAGCGCGCTCACCCGGTACGCTTTGAACCCGCAGAACGCGTCGGTCAGCTTCAGGCCCAGCCGTTCGTTCAGCTCGGCGGTGATCTGCATATTGATCCGCCGTCGATCCGCCGGGGCCGCGTTGTCCCCCGCATAGTCCTGGAGGTATCGACTTCCCGAGACAATGTCGACCTCATCGGTCAACGCGGCGACGAGGTCTGGAATCAATCGCGGCTCGTGCTGACCATCGCAGTCGATCGTCACCAGAACGTCGATGTCGGAACGAAGGCAGTAATCAAACGCGCTGCGCAGTGCCGCACCATATCCCTGATTGGTCGAATGCGTGATCACTTCCAGTTTGGGAAACGCGGCCAGCTCGCGGGCGGTTCCATCGCGCGAACCATCGTTCACCACCAGAATGCGCGGGGAGTACTTCCCGACCTGCGCAAGCACCTCGTGGATGTGCGACTCTTCATTGAACACCGGCAACGCCGTGATGAATTCGTGCATCGGGCTCTGAACTCAGTGGGGGTGAACGAACGAACGCGTCTGACAATATCTTAGGGGGCGGGGCGAACGGGAGGAAGCGGGGCGGTTCACCGAACTGGAAAACTGGGTCGTGTCAATTGTCCCAATTATGCCGGATGTGTCACCATCACGACGTCCACCGCCCCGGATATCGCATTCCGCACCATACTCTGTGTACATTTCGCTTCCGCACAAGGGCTCGTCCGCCCCCGATTCGTCAACCCATTCCACTACGCGACAGTCAACCATGAATCTCAATGCTCCCGTCGAAGTTCTTGCCGAGGGAAAGTACATGCGGATGGTACGGCGTGGAACGTGGGAATACGCCGAGCGGAATTCCGCGTTGGGAGCCGTGGTCATTGTCGCCGTCACCCCGGATCGGGAACTCGTTCTGGTCGAACAACACCGGGTACCGGTCAATGCCGCCGTGATCGAACTCCCCGCAGGCCTTGTGGGAGACATTCCCGGCGAATCGACCGACGATTGGGGCGTACAGGCGAAGCGGGAGTTGCTGGAAGAAACCGGTTTCGACGCGCGACGGGTCAAGCATTTGGCGACCGGCCCCGTGTCCGCCGGTTTTGGATCTGAGAAAGTTGATTTCTACCTCGCCACCGGACTGAAGCGAGTCCACGCTGGCGGGGGTGTTGAACACGAAAACATCACCGTGCATGTCGTTCCCCTAAATCGGGTGCCAGCGTGGTTGAACCGACAACGGAAACGGGGGGTTCTGGTCGATCTCAAGGTGTACGCCGGGCTGTATTTCGCGAGCGTAGCTGCGACCAAACAAAAAGCCGTCCCGCCCCCCGTTTCGCGAGAGCCCCGGAAGTCCGCGAAGAAATCGCCGTCGGCCAAGCGATCGACGGATTCCAAGAAACGGTCTCGGCGGTAGGTGGCCGTCCAACGTCGAATCTGGAGATTGGATCGGACCACGACAGCCGCGGACCGCGGTACGGCGATCTCTCCCGTCGCCGAAAACGTCAGGCCACAGATATTCCACGGATCGCCGAAGTTCGTTGCCGTCTGCCTGGCGTGCCACAGGTGATTTCAGCGATCACGTTTCGACCGATATTGTCGGCATGAAATTTGGAATCGCCAAGCAAGACCGGACCCGGTCCCTTCCCCGAATAATCCCCCATGCACGTCATTTCGCTCGACCACCTTGTGCTGACCGTCCGCAGCGTCGCCGCCACGTGTGACTTCTATTCGAGCGTATTGGGGATGGAAGTCGTCACTTTTGCCGAAGGGCGAAAGGCGCTGCGGTTCGGGGCGCAAAAGATCAATCTGCACGAGCGAGGCCAGGAATTCGAACCGAAGGCGGGGCAGCCGACCGCGGGTTCAGCCGATTTGTGCCTCATCGCCGGAATTCCGCTGGATGAAGTCATCGCGCATTTGATTCGACTCGGGGTGCCGATCATTGAAGGCCCAGTTGCTCGAACAGGAGCGGTCGGTTCCATTCGCTCGGTCTATTTCCGTGATCCCGATGCCAATCTGATCGAGGTTTCGGTCTACGATCGGTCCACGACGATACCGCCACTCACCGGATGAACGCCGCACTTCGCCAAAAGCAGAAATTCGCCAAATCGACTGAGTTCGGATCGGATCGGATGTCTGGGGCGGCGGGGAAGCAAACCTCTGTCCTGGCGGGACGATCGGATCGAAGACGGTCACTGACGAGCGAAGCGGCGTGACAAGGGACCTTGTCGATGGCGTGTGTGTCGCCGGGAATCGCAGCCGGGCCATTCGGGAGATTGCCGATGAGTCATCTGGGTAAACCGTGGAAAAGATTCCAGGTTGAGACAGCGAATCCCTGGACGTAGACTGCGTTATCGTATTCACCAGATGACACCTCGGAATCAGTTGCAAGACGTGAGAGACGCAAATGCCCGTGATCGGAACCCGGCAATCGCCGATAAAACTCGACTCCACAGACGCACTACATCTCTCTGACCCGGGGGCCCCGGTCTCGATTGATTTCTTCCCCAGACATCCGGACGGGAACACACCCGATCTCACGAATTGGTTTCATTACGAGGGATCGTTGACCAGCGAACCGTACAGCGAAGACGTCAGTTGGTTCGTGATGAAGAACGAAAGCCCCATCGACCCCGCCGACGTGGATGCGCTCAAGAAATACGCCGAGCAGAAAGCACGACCACCTTATGCTCTGGATCGCCGCCTGGTTGTGAAGAGCTTTGCTTGACGCTTTTACGAATCTCAATCGCGATGACGGAACCATGAAAATCCTCTTCCTCCACGGCTGGACTTCCATTCCAGGAGGCGTCAAACCGACCTACCTCAAGGACCACGGCCACACGGTCATCAATCCGAAGCTTCCAGATGATGACTTTCAGGAAGCCGTTCGAATTGCCCAGGGTGAATTTGACCAACATCGCCCCGAGGTTGTGGTGGGGTCGTCAAGAGGCGGGGCTGTCGCCATGAACATTGACAGCGGAACAGCCAAACTCGTCCTGCTTTGCCCGGCATGGAAAAAGTACGGTTCGGTCCGAAGTGTGAAGCCAGGCACCGTGATCCTGCACAGTAGGGCCGATGACGTGATTCCGTTTGCCGACTCTGAGGAATTGGCGAAGGAGAGTGGAGCCACTCTGATCGAGGTCGGCACGGATCATCGGCTGGCCGACCCGGAGTCGTTGGAAGCGATGTTGAGGGGGTGCGAGGCGACCCATACCGAGAGGGAATACCCATGACCGCAATTCAAGCTTTGATTCTGGTGACGGTTCTCGGAGCCGATCCGCTCGGCCCCGGCGATCACACCCGCACCGTGCTGATGGGCGAGCAGAAGCGGAGGTATCTCTTTCACGTTCCCAAGGACTACGATTCCAAGAAACCCGTTCCGGTCGTGCTTGCTTTACATGGAGCGGCAATGGATGGCGCGATGATGGTTCGGTTTTCCGGCCTCAACAAGAAATCCGACGAGTCTGGCTTCGTCGTGGTCTATCCGAGCGGTTCGGGCGTGGGGCCATTCCGCACCTGGAACGCTGGTGGGTTCAGCGGCAAGATGGCCGAAGGCAAGGCCGACGACGTGGCCTTTATCGGTAAGTTGCTGGACGACCTCGGAGCGGTGGTCAAAGTGGACGAGAAGCGGGTCTATGCTTGTGGTATGAGCAACGGCGGCATGATGTGCTACCGCCTCGCCGCTGAATTGTCTGACCGGATCGCCGCCGTCGCACCCGTAGCCGGAACCATCGCCATTGAAGAGAGCAAACCCAAACGGCCCGTGCCGGTCATTCACTTCCACGGCTCCAAAGACAACATCGTTCCCTTCGAGATGGTGAAGGGCAAATCACCTTCGTTCATGAAGTTGAAAGGCGTCGAGGACTCGATCCAGACCTGGGTGAAGTTGAACGGCTGCGAGGAGAAGCCGAAGACCGACACGATTTCCAAAGATGGCGACGAGATGAAAGTGACCCGAACATGCTATGGCGGCGGCAAGGATGCTTCCGAGGTCGTCCTGGTCGTCATTGAAGAAGGCGGTCACACATGGCCGGGCCAGAAACCGCCCGTGGGCTTCATCGGCAAGTCGGCCAAGAACATCTCGGCGAATGACCTGATGTGGGAGTTCTTCCAGAAGCACAAGTTCAAGTGATCGCACAGGGGAGTAGTTTAATGAGCATGACTCACAAACCAACGATTAGACATCCCGGCGAAGGTCGAACCATCGCCGTCGTGGGAGACGTATACCGTTTCTTGGCGACCGGCGAGGATGCTGATCTCCGTCGCTCCCGCTGGCTTAGAGCAGATGTTCATCGAGGTGGGCCAGCCGGTCGAACCCGGTGCAACTGCTGCCCCGGTGCCGACAAAAGCGGACATCGAAAAGCTGCTTAGGGTTGCCCCATGCTACGGGATCGAGATCAAAGTGCCGCATCATGACTGACGACAAGCAGAGGAATTGACCGGATGAGCGAAACGAGTGATACGGCAAATCTCGAAGACTTTTTGTGGTGAACTTTCTGCCTCGGCAGATCGGCAAACACCAGTCCGAAGTCTTGACACTCGGCGTGCCAGACGAAAACGGCAACGTCGTGCTACTTCGTCCCGACGCCGATGTTCCGCTGGGCGGGAGGCTTTACTAATGCGAACTATGACCTTGATCTTGTCGGTACTCCTCGCTTGTCAGTTCGGATTGGCACAGGACACTCCCAAGTTGGAACGGGCCACTCAGGAGAAACTCCGAGGAATTGCCTTAGACCTCGCTGCCGCTCAGAAGTCAGAAGACGAGGCCGAGGTTAAGCGACTCGCAAAGAAGGCCATTGAGACGCTTGGCGACCAAGCTGGAATACCAGAGGTTGCCGACCAGTTTCGTGAAGTTCCGAAGAACGCCAAGCCTTTGTCTGCGCAGGAACTTCGCACGGCCTTCGACCCGTACATCGAATTTACCGAGAAGCAGAAATGGTGGAAGGTTGGCCTCGATCCGGCCAAGACAAACCACCTGCCACGAGAGTTGGCGACGATCATCGAAGGATGCTTGGCGGCGAGGTCCGTAAACGAAGCCAATGCCGAGCGACTGCTCAAGATCGCCAAGGATGCCGGGGACTTTTTGGTTTGGGCGCAGGAACAAGCCGGAACCGGCGTGATCCCGTTTCCTGCGGTACGGAATGGCAAAGGCCGTCCCTTCGAGGTCGCCGAGCGATTCATGAGGCGGGCCGAGAAGGATGGCAAACTCGATCAGGTCGTCAACCCTACAAACGACGAAATTGATTTTGGACAGGTTCTTAGGCTCGTAGGCCGTTACGGGTACTTAGTCGTGAATCGCGTTCGGGTCCGGTTCCGGCAGGAATGTACAGGCGATACTGCCGACGACATACACGAACAGCGCGACCCCCGCCGACGTCAAAGCGTATTTCGCGGGAGCCGAACCATAGGTATCGGGAAGATTCGTCACGATCTGTGCCGTCACGTAAGCGAAACTGGTTCCCAACATGCGTCCACCGATGTTGGCGGCGAAACTCTCACCGGTGCCGCGCAAGTGCATTGGGTAGACCAGTGGCAGGTAGTTCCCCCAGAAGCTGAATTGGGCGACCGTGAAGAAGCCGGCGATCAGCACGCCCAGTGACATGGTGGTGATGGGGAGTTTTCCCAGATAGATCGACTCGAGGTTGATCTCAAAAAAGGTTTGGTTCTCGATTCGCAGGAAGAAGTAGAAGACCAGTGGCATCAGAATCATGCCAGGGGCCTGGAAGACGCGCAGCAGCGTCCGCCGACTCAGAATTCGCACCGCCAAAAACGCCAGCGCGAAGCGGCCCAGCAGTCCACCAATCTCCTGGACCTTCGTGTACTCCGACGCGACCTTTTGCTCAACTCCGCGGGCCGCCCCCATCCGGGCAGCCTTCGCTTTCGCCGGATCCTCCGGAACCTTTGCGTTTTCTGACGCCTTCTCGGCCTTGGCTTTGACGTCCGCCAAACCGGGAACGATCTGCGGCAACTGCTGAATCGCTCCAAACGCGGCCCCATAACTGCACGCGAACATGATGGTGGTCACAATGGTCGTCCTCGCGAGATCGGGCGCAAAGAGAGCCGCGATCGTGGGGCGTTTCAACGTTCCGGCCGATCTTTTTTGGGCCCAGACGGGGCTTTCCGGAAGGAACGGACGGATAAAGATCAGGGGAATCGCGGGAATCAACCCCGACATCAGAGTATAGCGCCAAGCCTCGTGCTGATGGATTTCTCCAATCGTTCCCACCAGACTGGTCAATGCGCCCGGAATGGCGATCGCGGGGAGCGATTTGGAAAACTCCAGCGCCAGACCGTTCGCAACTGCGACAAGCAGTCCTCCGATCGACGAGAATGCCTGAGTGTAGCCGAGTACCTTTTCACGCTGATGTGGATTGGGAAACAGTTCGGCGAGCCACGCGACAGCCGCGACGAACTCGACACACACTCCAATGAACGTCGTACAGCGCAATGCCAGCAGCATCCAGATGTTCGTCGAAAAACCTGCCAGGAAGGCCGAGACCGCATACAGCAAAATGCTCCAGGTCAGCACAAATCTGCGTCCCAGTCGATCGGTCAGGTAGCCACCGAACAGTCCAATCAGCCCCCCGACAAATGCTGGGATGTAGAACAATCGTCCCACCCACATCTGAAACTCTTCGGAACCGGGAGCCGCCCCGACCAGCTCCAATAGCGCCGGCCGCATGATCAACGGCAACATCAACAGTTCATAAATGTCGAACGCGAACCCAATGGCGGCGATGACGCAGATCAACCATTGAAC